>CAMFLX010000030.1 GCA_945957555.1 uncultured Cytophagales bacterium | reverse complement strand
GATAACTGGTCTCAAAATTATTGACGCTCCCAATATTTGTTAATGAATCAATTACAGCTGAACATAGAGTCTATTTTATGAAGCGAAAACGGGTTTCAGTAGCTGTACATCCAATATTCTAGGGAAGAAATTGAAAAATAAAAACATCCTAATACTTTATGCTGAATAACCATAGGTCAGCAAAGCTCATTGATCCCTTTGCACTTATTTAAAAGTTTGAAGAATTCATGTTTCAGACAAGGTGCCAAGGCTTTGGGCAAAGTATATCTAGCCTTGAGGCTCTACTCTTTGTAATTTGTACTCGCGCCTCTATGACTCAGGCGCGCGCCCGAACGACTGAGACGCGTGCCTGAATGGCTGAGACGCTAGCCCGAACGGCTGAGACGCGTGTCCGAACAACTGAGACGCTAGCCTGAACGGCTGAGACGCGCGCCCGAACGACTGGGACGAGCGCCTGAGCGACTGAGACACGCGCCTGAATGACTGGGACGCGTGCCTGAATGGCTGAGACGCTAGCCCGAACGGCTGAGACGCGTGTCCGAACAACTGAGACGCTAGCCTGAACGGCTGAGACGCGCGCCCGAACGACTGGGACGAGCGCCTGAGCGACTGAGACACGCGCCTGAATGACTGGGACGCGTGCCTGAATGACTGAGACGCGCGCCCGAATGACTGAGACGCTAGCCCGAACGACTGAGGCGCAGGGTAAAATGAGCTTTTCGCATGCCCTAGAACCATATGCTATGGAATTCATGCCTAAAACAAGGTGCTAGAAGGGGAGAACTAGGAGCGTAGTGTCTGCAACCTGGGTATAAAATTCGAAGCCAAGGTATATAAAGGTTAAGCCCGTAAATGTTTACTCACTTGAACTTGCCTTACATATTAAAGCTTAAATTTCTAAGAATTTCGCTGCTGGTCATATGTCTGAAGGATTGGCCCACATGCCGATGAATAATGGAAAATAAGCTTTGGACTTCGGCTCAATCAATATCGACTCTTTTTTGTATAATGATTGAATTGATCAGATAAAAACAAAGGGAGCAACATAAATATGAAAATATCTCTGTCATTATACTTGTAGTGATTACTCCCAAACGAAGTAGGCTACACGATTATGTTGAAGAAAACGAAACTGTTTTGCTCCCTTGTTTTTATTAATTCTTGATAATTTTAAAGGTCTGAAACGAATCAGACGACTTTAATTTTAATATATAAATGCCAGACTTTAATTCATCAGCCTTTATGGCAAAGTTATTTTCAAAACTTCCACTATGAACAGTGGATCCATTCACAGCAAAAATAGTAAATATTCCTGAGCAGTCCGCCTCTATATTAAAGCCTTCAGAACTTGGATTGGGATACACCTTAATCGCGCTTGCGTTCGACTCAATTGCTTTAACATTGGAATAAGTGACCTTACCATTCATATCCACACATTTGATTCTATAATACAAGTGCTCAGACTCGGTAGGCAGTTCCTGCCCATACAGTTTATATTGGTTACCGACATGAGCATTTGCTACGGCTTCAAAACGAAGTCCGTCAGTACTTGCCTCAACGACAAATTCCTTAACCTCATGCTTTTGTGCTACATTCCATGCCAATTCATATCCATATGAGGTACTCTTAATGTCGAAATACAAGAAATTGATCGGTAAGGTACAGTTCAGCACATCAGCACATACAAGATACCTACCGCATGCCGAAGGCTTGCCTGAGGTAGCTTTGATTTGGTTGATAAACCCGATACGGCTTGTAGACACATCCGAATTCCTCCAGCTTCCTGTTACGGAAAGTACTCCACTGGGATCAGTACTGGTATATGGAAATGCGGGAGTATCGCCAAAAAACTCTACCCGGCCTGTTGCTGTGATCCAATAAGTGGTGCCTGCAGGAGTACCTGTTAATGAAAAACCGACTGGAATGGTTTTTAATACATCTGTATTCACATTGTTAAAATTGTATATGGGCGAGCTCCAGATGGGTGTTACTAAATTGGTATTCGAAAATATAAAAAATTGAAAAGGGGTTGTTTGTGCTGCCTGACTACTATTCTGATTGATGTAGAAGCTTATGGAATCTATCATCAATGCTCCCGCTTTTACTAATATTCTTTGTCTTCTCCCTACAGGGTCACTTATGTCGCTGTTAGAGTAGGGGGAACTTAAGGGTAAGGATACCGAAGTTTTGAAAGAATTCAAATCCTCCGCCCACATAGCTCTAGCACAGGTGGAAATATTGGCAAATACGGCTGATGTAACTTTGATAGTGGAATCGTTGAGTTTAGTATTGGTGATGGCTACACCACCCGATGGTTGATTATACCATTTGATATTTAAGGTATTGTTGATCCGAGTAGCACCATTCAAGGTAAAGAATCCTTCCTCTGGAGATACCGCATTGCAGTAAAATCCTTTGGTAGCCAATGGAGAAGGTATTTTGCTGATGATGAGATCGTCAGAAGCAGTGCCACAGCCGGACTTGCTTACAGTGACTCTATAGGTGCCGTCAAGTGAGGCCGAAAGAATGTTGGAGTTAGTTCCTGTAGCTACCGTATTCCTCGCCCAAGCGTAGGTGGCGCCAGCCGTGTTGGGTGTAGCGGTAATCGTTTGACTAATAGGTTCGCACAGGGCCACATCAGGGCCAAGTTTTACACGCACATTTTTTACAACTACTACTGAATCCAATTTTGGACAAACAATGCCATCGGTAAGGGAATCATAGCAAACATATAATTTATTGTAAGAAGGTATCGGCGAGATTGGGACCGTAAACGTAGCTGTACTTGCAAGAGAAGTACTAGAAGAACTCTTCCAATCAAAGGAATGGGTTGCGGTGGTAAGTCCTGGGTTCAAGGAAATCGCCGAAGCCGTTTCACAAATAAATACACTATCAGGCAGCACCGAACTGCGGCCATATTTACCCACTATTTTTTCACAACTGGTACTGAAAGAAATATCATCAATGGCCAAATCATTTCCCGTGGAAGTACTTACCATGTTTTGCATACGAATAGGAATATTGCCAGAGGTGGTTCCCGAATTCCAGATTACAAAAAATTGCTGCCACGCAGTAGTCGAATTACTTACCACAATCTTAGCACCCAAGGCCAGTCCATTGATATAAAACTGTAGCTCTGGTGTTGCATTTGAAAAATCCCCAATGTTTACAAACCATGCAGAGAAGAAATAAGTCGTGTTGGGGATCACGTTTACAGTAGTTTGATACGCAAATTTGGTCAAAGTGCCATCAGCATCTATAACCATCATGTTACCACTACCTGTAGTATGATCTCCAATAGAGGTAAATGTACCAGAGTTGTCCATGGCTTGAGGATCTGTCCCTACTGCCCAAGAATTAGGCCCTAAGTTTCCGTTTCCACTCACTTGAGAATAACTACTTGTAAAGGTCCCATCCGCTCCCTTTTCGAAATTACCGTTGGTAATCAACTCCGTACCTGTAGGTTTAGGGCAGATTTGGGCATAACCCAAAATGTGCAAAGCCAACAGTAATATGTAAAGTGTACGAAACATTTCTCTTGTGTTTATGGGGTGGTGTATTGGTAGTATAAATTTCAAAAGGAGGAGGGAAAATCCCTCCTTCTTTTTGACCCTAGTTAAAATAGATAAATCAAAATTTATTCTTTTACGATCTTCAAAGAATGGACAGAGCCACCATTCTCTATCTTTAGAAAATAGATCCCTGCTTCGTAAGTTTGCCCAATCTTAGCTGAACCATTTACTTGAATGGTCTCTACCAATTGGCCTTCCATATCGTACACCCTTACTTTGTTGTTTTCAGTAGTGTTGATGTTAAACTCACCCTTTGAAGGATTTGGATACAGGCTAAATGTCATTTGCTGATCATCTACACCAGTTACCACACAGCCACCTGCGGAGTAACCTGTACCTACTACGTACATGAAATCCAAATTGGCTAAACCCTCGGCATTAGTAGCTGTAAGCTTGATGAGGTTGTTCCCTGCAACTAAAGGGATATTTGAGGCCTCTTCTACTACCCAATAGGTAGCGCTTGCCGCATTAATAACGAATGTATAATTAGCAGCAGTAGCACCTGAGTTCACCGACAATGCGGCTGTTCTATTGATGGTTCCCGTATTTCCATATCTAAAACCGATAGTAGCATTACCTGCGTTAGCTGCAGTGATTCCAAAAATAGCGTAAGTGCCTGTTGCATTTGGTGTATTTACATATCCTGAACCTAAAAAACCAGATTTTGCTGGATCAGATTCTACAACCGAACCTGTGGATGTCTCACAAGCTTCTTCTGCTTGCACACTGGCCGAACATGGTTGTTTGCCGGTATTGCCACCTACACATCTTGTGCAATTATCCAGTACAGCAGTACCATTTGCCACACCCGCACAGTCGGTACAAGAGCCTTCTACTTTGCCGCATCCACAATCGCCAGGAGCAATCTTGTTGGCATCATTAGGGCATTGGTCGCCGCTTTTGGCTACATAACCTGTAGGTTGCGTACATGAGCTCTTAGTAGAACTTGCATCACCAGTTCCATCACCATCAGTATCAGCATACCATGTAGCTGCAGTAGTAATGGTAACTGTAGTAGCTGTAGAAGTTGCTTTAGCTCCGTTAGTACAAGTAACGTCAACTGTATATGAACCCGCCGCCGTAGCAGTATAAGTTTGTGAGGTGCCTACTTGAGTGCCGTTGTTTTTCCAAACATAAGAAGAGCCTGCACTCGCTGTTAATACCACACTACCGCCTTGGCAAAACGAAGTACTTCCAGAAGCTGTAACTGTTGCAGTGCAAGTAGGGTTAGAATTACAAGAAGAATTTGCCGAAACTGCACCACTTGAAGTAACATTTAAAGTAGCACCGGCTCCACAAGAACCAGTAATCGCTGTGAGCGCTGTGCTAGCAGAAATTGCCTCATGCGTATAACTTGGAGCTGGACAGTTTCCCACATTAGCTGGAGGAGCAGTACAACCAGTTGTAGTTAGTCTAACTGTTCCGTTGTCATAATACCTGTACTTGTCACCAGTATTGGCAAAAGTTGAATTTTCAACATAACAATCAGTAACACCGCCCAAACCTAAGGCAACTTTAGCCACTGAAGAGTTCCAATAACAATTCAACATGTGCAATTGAGCGTTTCTAGCCCGTGTCATCCTTTCCACACAACCAGCAGCCCACCAGCAATATTGCCAAGTGATACTATATTGTCCATCAGATGGCTTATCGCTATCGCTAGAACCGACCAAGTTTGTAAAACGGTGATCATCTGTACCACCAGACCCTCCCGCCTTAGGTGCTTTCAAATAGGTGAATTTACACCAAGAAACAGTAATATTGTCTGCAGTATTCTTGTGATCAAAGTTACCATCCATACCATCTTGAAATTCACAATGGTCTACCCATATTTTTGTACCACCAGAGTTGGTAAGGTTATCCCTTCCATCCACATCATAAGCTCCTGGGCCTTCAAATATAAGATTCCTTATAATGAAATTATTAGTCCCATCTTTAAGATTTAAGATACCAGAACCTGCAGCTGTTTGATCCAAGTTTCTTAATCTCGCACCAGGCAACCCAAGAAGTGTTTTATTGGTAACTAATAAACTCATGTATGAACAGGAAATAGTACCTGATACCAAAATCACGCCACTCCCTGAAGCTGTCAATGCCGATTGTAGTGCTGATTGTGTAGTTACAGTAACAGGTGTTGCATTACCTCCACCAGTAGTACCTGCGCCATAACCTTGGGGTGAGTTAAAACAATATGTTTGTGCATGAGCGGTACTAATCCCTAATAGCAATGCCACAACAGTAGTCTTTATTTTCAGTAAATTCTTTATCATAAGAACGTAATTTTTACCTAAAACAAAGTCCAAAATAAAAGGTAACGTGGCTACTATAAAAAATTCAAATTTTTATTCAATTTGTCATAATTGACATATGGTCGTGTTTGAAATTACTTGATTCCCAGAGATAAAGCTATTTCTACAGAATTCAATTCTTTGGTAGTATTTGAAAAAATTGGAGAATTGTACATAAATATCAGGTCTAATGGTATTTGATCTTGAAACATTTTGATCTTCCCAAATACAGAAAAAGCATATCCAAACCGATTACTAAATCCTATTGAAAATCTCTGGTCATAATGTGCCATCACAGCTGCAAGGGGAATAATTTTAGAGCCTCTGAGGTCTGCCAATACCAGTCCCTCTATTACCCAGTTCAGGGACAAGTCGGTTTTATACTTAAGAAAAAAGTTATAGTAACGTTTCAATGCAATATTTGCACCTACTACCCTCGATTTCGCGTTAAAGACTTGAAGCGAAGATACTCCCGATTCCAGTTTTTTGCCTTTGAGCACAAATCCAAGCTTTCCGTCAGGAAGATAACTGTTACCAGAAGCTCCTTGGTTTGGTGCAGAAAAATTAATCGCAGTAGCTCCCAAGGTAAACCCCAAACCGATTTTCACATTTTCGTTCACAGAGATTTCGTTTGCGTAACCCGCATAAAATCTAGGCCTAGTAATGTAAGGCCCTTCGTTTTCGTTATTAAATATAACTCTTAGACTATTAGTATTCTTCTGTTCCCTTCGCCATACCTTCTCTGCCTGAACCGAATATGAGACTATTTTTCTAAACTGGCCAAGCCTTTGTTTATATTGTGAATACAAATTGTATCTTGTATCTTCAACTATATAAGCTGGGTTGTCGTAGTTAATCATGAAAGGGTACGTAGCATAAAAAAAGTCCGGATAAGAATAGGTAGACTGCTGAGAATGAGCCAAAAGACACACCAACAGCAAAGGCAGTAGAAGTAATTTTACTTTCAAAGTACCAGTCATTTGACTCCAAATTTGCAATAATCTTATCTATTTTTAAAAGTTTTTACTTTTTTTATTAATGAAAACGTTACCTAAAAGCTTTAACGTTGTTTTTGTGAAAATTGATGAAAATTGAAGAAAGTCAAATACCCGAATTAATTCGGCTCGGTAAAGACAAACAAGTAATACCCGTATTGTACGACAAGGTTTTACCAATTGTTCAAAAGTTCATCGTCAGGAATCAAGGCAGTAAAGACGATGCCTTCGATGCCTTCCAAGATGCACTATTGAGTTTTTACAAACAAGTGGTAAAAGGATCTTTCGATCCCAAATACAAGGTTTATGGCTACTTGTATCGCTTGAGCATCAATTTTTGGTTAAACAAACTCAAAAAAGACAAACGTGTCGTTTTTGAATCCGAATTTAACGAGATGGATCTATCTGATGATAGCCAAAATCCCGAAAGAATCGCCTTTGTAAAGACAAGTGACGAAAACGTTCTCAGAACCTTGTTTACCTCTATTGGGGAGAAATGTATTGAACTACTGACGTACACCATCTATCAAAATATTCTCATGGAAGACATTGTCCTAAGAATGGGAATGGCCTCGGTAGATTCCTGCAAAATGCAGGTAATGCGTTGTAAAAAGAAACTCGTGCAGCTCATAGAAGAGAACCCTGCACTTTTAGAAAAACTGAAATCAAAATGAAACCAGAAGATCACATATTCGAACAAATTGAAGACTACCTAAACAAGGGTCTTGATGCTTCTCAAAAGGAGGCATTCGAAAAAACGCTTCAAGAAAGCCCAGAACTTTCGCAAAAGGTTCGTGTGCATGAGCTGGCTAATGATATGGTGATTGAAAACAGATTACTCTCTGTAAATGAAGCACTATTAAGCCACCATAAATCGCAAAGTGGCCCCTCTAAGGGCATAAAGTATGGTATTGCAACAGTACTTACGGCCTCAAGCATCGGAGCCCTACTCTACATGTTTAACAGTCCATCGGAGCCAAAATCATCTACACCTACAATTGTCGTTAACGAAAAGGCCGAAGGCAAGCCCAAAGACTTACCCATCATCGCACAGAACCCCACTAAAGTTGAAGGGAATACTTCTAAAAAAATAGCAAGCAGTAGCAAGCCTATACAAAATAGTGTTGTTTCGGAACCCACACCACAAGTCGTTGAGAGAAAAACGATAGCTCCTCAAAATAATAAACCCTTGGAACACCCAACAGAAGCTCAACATGAGCCTGTAGTTGTAAACCCCAAAAACGCCCCTGAACCCATAGTATCCAAACCGCAATTGGACAAATGTGCTGGTATACAGCTGCATGCCTCACTTGGACAAGCGTCTCCATGTTATGGTGACCAAAACGGCAGGTTGTGGCTTTCTGAAGGCAAAGGGGGTATCGCACCATACAACATTCAGGTGCTCGATGAAAACAAACGTTCAGTAGCTGCACAAAATCTTGGTACAGGCAGATACGAAGTTATACTTACTGACGCAAATGGTTGTATTGGCAAGCAAAGTGTTATCATTCAGCATAAAATTTGCGACAAAGACTATATCTTTAATCCATTTTCTGGCGATAACCTGGAAATACCTGCATATCACGCTAATGGGCAACTTAAGATATATGATAAGCAAGGCAATATTTATGCGACCAATGCAGTACAATCAGATGTGCCAGCAACATGGAATGGCCAATCGAAAAACGGTGAAATGAGTGAAGGATTTTATAATTTTGTAATTGAATATTCCGACAACATGATCGCCAAAGGCACTATAACTATTGTAAGATAACATGCTAAGTCAAATCAAACATATCGCATTGGTATTTGCTGTGATGGTGCTGCGACAAAGCTTTGCACAAACTGCTGCCATCCCAGATACCGAGTTCCTAAAATACCTCAAGGCTAACTATGCAAGTTGTATAGACAGTAAAAATCAATTAATACTGACTCAAGCCGCCACATATTCAGACAGCTTGATCATGAAAAACTTGAGTATTAAAAATGTTGAGGGTATTCAATACTTTATAAATATCAGGGGAATCAACCTTACAGGTAATCTACTGACGGCCTTGCCTAAAATTGGAAGATTAGGGCAGCTACAAACGCTGAATGTTAGAAATAATCAACTCACTACGCTACCTGCCCTAGATTCGTTGAAAAATTTAACGAATATTTTTGCGGACAATAATGCCCTCACTACATTGCCAACCTTAAGTGCCAATCTCAAGCTGTTGAGTATCCAAGTTTCTTACAATCAAATTCAGACGTTGCCAAGTCTCAGCACGCTCAATAAAGTAAATATACTTGATGTCTCCTATAACAACTTGACATCTCTGCCAAGTTTATCTGGCTTAGTCTCTCTTGAGCGCTTATACTGCGCTGGAAATAAACTCACAAGTCTTCCTTCTCTTAGTAATTTGTCAAATCTAAAAAGACTCAACATCAGTAGAAACTTGCTTGCAAGTGTCCAAGACTTGTCGGCCAATACATTGTTATCAGAGTTTGTGGCTGACAGCAATTTACTCACCAGTACCCCAGACCTATCCAATCTCAAAGCCCTCACTAAAATTCAAATTCAAAACAACCTCTTGACATTTGATGATCTTGTAGGCTACCTTAGCCATAGCAATTACAGCGCTATCTCATACGACTATAGTCCACAAAGAAATACTTCTAAATTAAGCATTATTAATGCCTCTGTAAATGATGCAGTAACTATTAAGCCCAACAATACAGATACGCTCACAGGTTTGGTATTTTCATGGTATCATAAAGGTACATTTCTCATAAAATCGACCACAAAAAATTATCAAATCCCTAGCGTCCTCTCTAGTGACAGTGGTAATTATTATTGTAAAATCACATATCTCGCTTTGCCAAGTCTTACTTTAATTTCAGATACCACTAATCTTAGGATTAAAAATATAGTGACTAATGGTAAATGTCCGACATTAGCTTACCCAACCATAAAAGCCACTAAGGCCTATTGTACTGAGCTTGCAAGTATCGACCTGACTTTCATGAATAATCTCTTGGACTCCATCAAAGTAGAACTATACGATAGCCAAAAGGTTTTTATTGCTGGAACTTCGAAAACACTCTTTACTGGGCTTAAGCAGGGAAATTACAGTTTGGTTATTAAACCTCGCAATACGCAATGCTCTGATTTTTTAGAAAAGAAAATTACCATAAGCAGCGAAATATGTGACGAAGTAGTGCTCACACCCAATAACGATGGTAAAGACGACACGCTTTATCTTTCACAGAAAGGAACTGCTACGATATTCGACAAGAACGGTAAAACTGTAAAAACATTGAACATTCCGACTGAATGGGACGGAACCAATGGTGAAGGGATCCTTCCACAAGGCTATTATCTAGTAAAGATAAATAACGGAGCCGATTATATTCACCTTAGTGTTATATACTAAAAGCTGCAATCTTCTGTAATCCAAGCTTTGCTATTCTTAGAGCAAAGCTTGGATTGTTTTTAAAACGTGATTCCAGTAATGATATTAAAAGCCAAATATGATGGAACGATCTCATTATATTTGCCATAACCAGGCACAAATTGTTGATCATTTAAATCATGAGAAGCATAGGAGCCAAATCGGAATCTCAAGTCCTGCTCCACAAAAAATCCAACACGTTGTTTTTTCATAAAATTTAGCCTAAAACCAGAATAAAGTTCATGAAAAAGTACCCTATTATTTTGGTCATTTAAAGTCGCTGAATAGGTCTCATCCCAAAAATCGTCTTTAATTGTAACATCTATTTTAGATTTGTATGAGGCATAACAAATGTTGTATCCAAATACGATGCGAGATGTACTATTAGGACCAATATCTGCACCCAGACCCAATCTTACATACCCTCCAGCAGTCCTTTGTTCGCCATTAATTGCCTTGATATCCTTTTTTTGTCCATACCCCACCGCTAATGAACCAAATATTCTCTTGTATACAAAATACCTGGCAGTGAGTTCACTCTTAGCGATGTATACCTTATTGAGCTGCATCCCTCCTGAAGTAAAAACTTTGGGAAAATCTAAACCAATAAGGAATTTTTTATCTTTACAGGTGCTGTCATTAATACTTTCCTTAGCTTGTGCCACTAGCCCATTAGTAAGTAGCGTAAATAGCAGAGATAGCGCGACTGTTTTTCGAAGCATAATATTCAATTTTTGTTGTGTCTAAACTTGTTTTTAAAATTTTAGTCGGAGTAAAGTGTAGATTGTAGCTTTCGCTATCAAAACATCCTTTGCTTTTAATGAGCTCTTTAGAGTAGGCAATTGTTATGGTATCCTTTTGTTCATGCCATTCTAATACAAAACTGCAAGAGTCCGTTTTATATCTATAGTTTAGCGGAACCCAAAATTCTCCACCAGAACCATAACTTCCAGTGTAAGCCTTATAAACAATTTTACTCCCCAAACCATGATAACTGAGACTGTCCTTTTCTCCTGTTTGTAACGAAGGAACTTTGATTCTTATTTCTACAGAGGGGGGGATTATTGCATCATATTTTGGGCAACATGAGCCCAAAATCATCAAAAATGCAGGTAATGATACGTATTTTTTCATTATTTAGATTTATTCTACACAAAACTATGAAAGAGAATGTAATGATCCAACACAAATCGCAATAAAATTATAATCAATCTAAATAAGCTTTTGAAATTTGATTTTCTGAGTAAAATGAATTAAAACATAGGCATAACTTTTGTAAATTGCGGGTTCATAGACTTAAAAATTGTACATTTTCAAAAAAGGTATTTTCATGAATATGCCTTTAATGTTGAAAATAATTCTACGATAATGAACACATATAAAGATTACATCAAAGAAATCGAGGAAAGAAAAGAACAAGGACTTCATCCGAAGCCTATTGACGGTGCTGAGCTGTTAAGCGAAATCATTGCACAAATTAAAGATGTGAACAATGAATATCGTACAGATTCACTCAAGTTTTTCATCTACAACACTTTGCCAGGTACAACACCTGCAGCAGGTGCGAAAGCTAAGTTTTTAAAAGAGATAATTCTTGGGCAATCGGTTGTAAAAGAAATCACTCCTGCCTTTGCTTTTGAATTATTGTCTCATATGAAGGGCGGACCTTCAATAGAGGTACTTCTTGACCTAGCCCTTGGTGCAGATGCAGGTATCGCAAAACAAGGAGCTGAAGTTTTAAAGACACAAGTTTATCTATATGATGCTGATTTAAAACGTTTGAAAGACGCATATAATAGCGGAAATGCGGCAGCAAAAGAAATCTTAGAAAGCTATGCAAAAGCTGAATTTTTTACAAAATTGCCTGATGTGCCAGAAGAAATAAAAGTAGTAACTTTTATTGCAGGTGAAGGTGATATTTCAACCGATTTGCTTTCTCCAGGTAATCAAGCACACTCACGTTCTGACCGTGAACTACATGGTAAATGTATGATTTCAACGGAGGCTCAGAAAGAAATCGAAGCATTAAAAGCTAAGCACCCAGACAAATCAGTAATGTTGATTGCTGAGAAAGGTACTATGGGGGTAGGTTCATCAAGGATGTCGGGTGTCAACAACGTGGCTCTTTGGACCGGTAAACAAGCAAGTCCTTATGTTCCATTTGTTAACATCGCTCCTATTGTAGGTGGTACCAATGGTATTTCTCCAATATTCCTTACTACTGTAGACGTAACGGGTGGTATCGGTATCGACCTTAAAAACTGGGTTAAAAAATTGGATGCTGATGGCAAACCAGTGCGTGATGCTAATGGCGATATCGTACTTGAGCAAGTATATTCTGTCGCTACTGGTACAGTACTTACCATCAACACTAAAAAGAAAAAATTATATAGTGGCGATAAAGAATTGATCGACCTTACCAAGTCGTTCACTCCGCAGAAAATGGAGTTTATCAAAGCAGGTGGTTCTTATGCGATAGTATTCGGTAAAAAAGTACAAACTTTTGCAGCTCAAACTTTGGGTATTCCCCAACCTACAGTTTATGCACCTGCTAAAGAGGTATCTATTGAAGGTCAAGGATTAACCGCCGTAGAAAAAATATTCAACAAAAATAAAGTAGGAAGTACTCCTGGTAAAACATTACACGCAGGTTCTGACGTGAGAGTAATTGTTAACATAGTGGGTTCACAAGATACCACAGGTTTAATGACCGCTCAAGAATTGGAATCAATGGCTGCTACCACGATTTCAACCAATGTGGACGGAGCTTACCAATCAGGATGCCACACTGCGTCAGTTTGGGATAAAAAAGCACAAGCAAATATTCCGAAATTGATGAAGTTCATGAACGATTTCGGTTTGATTACTGGCCGTGATCCTAAGGGCGTTTATCACCCAATGACTGACGTTATTCATAAAGTTCTTAACGATATTACGGTTGACGAGTGGGCTATCATCATCGGTGGTGACTCTCATACACGTATGTCTAAAGGTGTTGCTTTTGGTGCGGACTCAGGTACTGTTGCAGTTGCATTAGCTACCGGTGAGTGTGAAATGCCAATTCCTGATTCAGTAAAAGTTACTTTCAAGGGTAAAATGGCAGAATACATGGACTTCCGTGACGTGGTTCATGCTACACAAGCTCAAATGCTTCAAAAGTTTGGTGGAGAGAACGTATTCCAAGGTAGAGTGATTGAAGTGCACTTGGGTACACTTACTGCTGACCAAGCCTTTACCTTTACTGACTGGACTGCTGAAATGAAAGCAAAAGCTTCTATCTGTATTTCAGAAGATGCTACTTTGATCGAATCGCTTGAAATTGCGAAAAGTAGAATCAAGATCATGATCGACAAAGGTATGGATAACAAGAGCAAGGTACTTCAGGGTTTGATCGACAAAGCAAATCAACGTATTGCAGATATTAAATCTGGCGTTAAACCAGCACTTAAACCAGATGCAAATGCTAAATATTATGCAGAAGTTGAGGTGAATCTTGATTTGATCGCAGAACCCATGATCGCCGATCCAGATGTGAACAATGCAGATGTGTCTAAAAGATATACACACGATACCATCAGACCATTGTCTTACTATGGTGGTACAAAAGCTGTGGATCTTGGATTTATCGGTTCTTGTATGGTTCACAAAGGTGACATGAAGATTCTCGCTCAAATGCTTAAAAACATTGAAGCTCAAAAAGGTAAAGTTGAATTCAAATCTCCTTTGGTGGTTGCTCCTCCTACTTACAACATAGTAGATGAGTTAAAAGCAGAAGGCGACTGGGAGGTATTGCAGAAATATTCAGGTTTTGAATTTGATGACAATGCACCAAAAGGTGCTGCTCGTACCAAGTATGAAAACATGCTGTACCTAGAGCGTCCAGGTTGCAACTTGTGTATGGGTAACCAAGAGAAAGCTGAAAAAGGAGATACTGTAATGGCTACTTCGACGCGTCTTTTCCAAGGTCGTGTGGTTGAAGATACTGATGAGAAAAAAGGTGAGTCTTTGCTTTCATCAACTCCAGTGGTGGTACTTTCTACTGTATTGGGTAGAACTCCTACTATAGAAGAATATAAAGCTGCTGTGGTGGGTATCAACTTGACTAAGTTTGCACCTTCAAATAAGCAGTTGGTTCATTAATATTTTCACTATCTATATTGTGAAAGTATAAGTAAAATATAATTACGCAGCGAAAAACCATCCCAATGCATCGGGATGGTTTTTCGCTTTTATACCATTCGGTCTCTTCAGAATAATTGGGCTGTAATTTTATTTTTAATAGTTCTATTTTAATGAATCAACTTTTTATTGTCTCCATTTGTTGTTATTATTGGATATATAATAAGCAATTTTATGGCATTCGATATAGAAATGATTAAAGCAGTGTATGCCAAATTCCCTGAAAGGGTGGCTGCTGCTAAAAAGGTTCTGAACAAACCTTTGACCCTCACTGAAAAGATTCTTTATACGCACTTAACAGAAGGCGTTGCGAGTAAAACTTACGAAAGGGGCAAGGCTTATGTAGACTTTAATCCTGATAGAGTAGCCATGCAAGATGCGACTGCACAGATGGCGCTACTGCAGTTTATGCAAGCTGGCCGTCCTAAAGTAGCTGTACCCTCTACAGTACATTGCGACCACTTAATCACGGCAAAAGTAGGCGCTGAGGCCGATTTGAAATTTGCAAGAACAGAAAGTAAAGAAGTATTTGACTTCTTAGGTTCAGTTTCCAATAAATACGGGATAGGTTTCTGGAAACCAGGGGCAGGGATCATTCACCAAGTGGTATTAGAAAACTACGCATTTCCAGGGGGTATGATGATCGGTACTGATTCACATACTGTAAATGCAGGTGGTCTAGGTATGTTGGCTATCGGTGTTGGTGGTGCTGATGCTTGCGATGTAATGGCGGGTCTACCTTGGGAACTTAAATTCCCTAAATTGATCGGTGTGAAGTTGACTGGCAAATTGAATGGTTGGGCTTCTCCTAAAGATGTGATCTTGAAAGTAGCAGGTATCCTCACTGTAAAGGGTGGTACTGGTGCTATTGTTGAATATTTTGGTGATGGTGCCATTTCTCTGTCTTGTACAGGAAAAGGTACGATCTGTAACATGGGTGCCGAAATCGGTGCTACGACCTCAACTTTTGGTTATGACGAGTCTATGGAGCGTTACCTACGTTCTACTGGCCGTGCAGATGTAGCTGATTTGGCCAACGGCATCAAGTCTCACTTGACCGCTGACCCAGAAGTGTACGCCAATCCAGAGCAATACTTTGATCAATTGATCGAAATCAACTTGAGCGAATTGGAACCACATTTGAACGGTCCATTTACACCAGATTTGGCTACGCCAATCTCTAAGATCAAAGAAGAAGCAGAGAAAAACGGCTGGCCTACCAAAATTGAGTGGGGCTTGATCGGTTCTTGTACCAACTCTTCTTATGAGGATTTGTCGCGTGCTGCTTCAATTGCTAAACAAGCGGTAGCAAAAGGTTTGATCACTAAGGCGGAGTTTGGTATCAACCCTGGTTCAGAGCAAGTACGTTACACTGCTGAAAGAGATGGCCTTTTGGGTACTTTCACAGATCTTAACGCAAAAATATTTACCAATGCTTGCGGCCCATGTATCGGTATGTGGGACCGTGTAGGTGCGGAGAAGAAAGAGAAAAACACCATCGTTCACTCTTTCAACCGTAACTTCGCTAAGCGTGCTGATGGCAACCCAAACACTTACGCTTTTGTAGCTTCTCCAGAACTAGTAGCAGCCTTAGCCATCGCAGGTGACTTAGGTTTTAACCCATTGAAGGATACCTTGACCAACAACAAAGGTGAACAAGTGAAGTTTGATCCACCAAAGGGTGAAGAACTTCCATCAAAAGGATTCGCAGTAGAAGATGCTGGTTACCAAGCCCCTGCTGCAGATGGTTCATCCGTGAGTGTTGCAGTATCTCCAACTTCAGACCGTTTGCAATTGTTAGATCCTTTCACCGCATGGGAAGGTACAGACTTGAAAGGCTTGAAACTTTTGATCAAAGCCAAAGGTAAGTGTACTACGGATCATATCTCTATGGCGGGACCGTGGTTGAAATACCGTGGTCACTTAGACAACATCTCTAACAATATGTTGATCGGTGCTGTAAACTTCTTCAACGAAAAGACTGACGAAGTGAAGAACCAATTGACGGGGACTTATGGTCCGGTACCAGCTACACAGAGAGCATACAAAGCGGCAAACATTGGTTCTATCGTAGTGGGTGACGAAAACTATGGTGAAGGTTCTTCAAGAGAGCACGCCGCTATGGAGCCTCGTCACTTGGGCGTACGTGCCGTATTAGTGAAGTCTTTCGCCCGTATCCACGAAACCAACTTGAAAAAGCAAGGTATGTTGGCATTGACTTTCGTTGATAAGGATGATTACAACAAGATTCAAGAGGATGATACAATTGATATTCTTGGCTTGACCACCTTTGCACCAAACGTACCCTTGACTTTGGTACTCACACACAAAGATGGCAGCAAAGAGGAAATCAAAGCCAACCACACTTACAACGAACAACAAATAGAGTGGTTCAAAGCCGGCGGTGCCTTAAATATTATTAGGGCGAGTGTGGGAGCTGCATAATTTTTTTAACGTCGGCGAGGTTCGAACCTCGCCGATGTTTTATAGTTTTATGACATGAAAAAATACCTTTTCTTAATTACATCATTCATTTTCTCTTTATTGAGAAGTCAGAGCATTCAAGATTCTTCTCGAGTAGCATTGTTCTACTACAATGCAGGCAATACAAAATACCATAATAAAAATTATGATAGTGCTCTCATTGATTTCAGTAAGGCAATTGCACTGGATTCTTCATTTGTAGATGCCTATTGTAATAGAGGAGATGTAAGCTATAAAACCCAAAACTACGAAGCAGCTTTAAAGGACTATTACAAAGCCTCAACCCTCAACCCAAATCATAAAGGGGTGTATTACAACATTGGTTTAGTCAAAACAGCACTAGAAAATTACCAAGAGGCCATCGATAACTACTCAAAAGCTATTGCTTTGGATACTGCCTATGAAATGGCCTATTATAAAAGAGCTAATGCCAAATTTAACCTTTCGAAATACAAAAGTGCTATTGAGGATTATTCCAGAACGCTATTCTTTAATCCCAACAATACTGAAGCATATGCGGGAAGAGGAGAAAGCAAAATGATACTCAATAATTTCAACGGAGCCATTAATGACTTTGATAGGGTGATAGAACAAGATTCTACCTACAAATATGCTTTTCTCAACAGGGGAATTTGCAAAGCAAATCTTGGCTGGAAAAGCAAGGCCATTATCGATTTTTCCAAAGCCATTGCCGTTGATCCTAAAGATACCTTAGCCTATTACAATCGCGGAGTTATGTACGACGATTTGAGAAAACACAATAAAGGGATAGCCGATTATACCAAGGCTATAGAAATAAATCCTCTCTTTGCAGACGCCTATAATAACAGGGGAAATGCGAAAGTTGAATTAGAAGATCACAAGGGTGCTATTGAAGACTTTTCTAAAGCCATCGCCATAAATCCAAAAGATGCTGAATCATATTTTAATCGTGGAATTCCTAAAAAAGAATTAGGCGATATTGATGGGGCTATCAAAGACTATGATAGAGCCTTGGAAATATTAAAAATTACCCATCAACTTAACAGTGATCCTAAACATGCCGATATCTATTTAAACAGGGGCCTTTGTCATGAAGAACTTCAACATTATGAGTCCGCGATTGCCGATTATACCACAGGTATCACACTCAATCCAAAAGATTCGGATTTATACTATTCTAGGGGCTTATGTAAAGCACAATACATAAACACTTCCGACAAAGGATGTGCCGATTTCAAAAAGGCTTTGGAACTTGGGGATCCAGATGCAAAAGAAGCACTCAAAACTTATTGCAAATAATTTCCCTTTGGTGTGGTAAGCTTTCTTCGTTAATTCTTACTTTAATAATATGCTTATTTTGAATTTTAACGTTGGCGAGATTCAAAATCTCGCCGACGTTTTTTATTTTAAAGGATTAATTTATTCAAATACCAATGTCGCATTTTGCAAAAGTTGATAGTGGGTTATATATTCATACGAATTTTCAAACATGGGAAGAGTAAGTTTTATAATAATAGCGATGCTATTATGTAGTTGTTCCAGAGATGCGGTATCGTATTATAAGTTAGGTGTTGAGTTGGTTAGTTTGAAACAATACGATAGGGCATTAGAAAGTTTCAATAAATCAATTGAAATTGATCCTAATTATTCAGAAGCTTTTTGTGATAGGGGCGTTGCTAAATCTTATTTGAAAAAATATAAGGAAGCTATAGTAGATTATAATAAGGCGATTGAGATTAACCCCAAATTGGCACTCGCATATTACAATAGGGCTCTTTCTGAGAGTGAGTTGGGCTATGTTGAGGAAGCTTTCATGGATTATGATAAATCGATCGAACTGGATCCGAAATATTGTGAGGCTTACTACAACAGATCATTACTAGAATCAAAGCTCAAAAAACACGATGCTGTAATTTCTGATTTAAATAAGACAATAGAATTATGTCCTAGGCACTCATGGGCACACTATGGAAGAGCTTATGAGAAATTTTTGATGAATGATCATAAAGGTGCCATTGAAGATTATACATTGTCATTAAATGTTAATCCTCAAAATGACTGGGCGTATTATGGAAGAGGTTATTCTAAACAGCAGTTAAAGGATTATGTGGGTGCAATCGAGGATTATAATATGGCAATATCTTTAAAACCCAGTCCAGATTTTGTAAAAATTTATTATGATAGAGCCATTTGTAAAAAAACTTTGTCTTACACCAAATCAGATTATTGTTCTGACTTCAAAATTGCAACTGAATTGGGAAGCGTGGAAGGGGAAGAAGCATTAGAGAAGTATTGCAAATGATATGTAGTTATCATTTTAAATTATTTATCAGCTTTTTATATTGTACCAATCAGTACAATATTATATATTTGTATCATGGCAGGGCGACCTAGGCAATTTGACGAAATAGAAATCATAGAAAGAGCGGCAGAGGTCTTTTGGCTCAAAGGTTATGAAGCGGCTTCTGCCGAAGAGCTTTTAATGGCCATGAACATTGGAAAGGGAAGCTTCTATTTGACTTTCAAAGGAGGTAAGAGGGAGTTGTTTGAAAAAACATTAGAGCATTTCTCCAAAGAATCCCTTGAAAAACTATCCAAGGGTATAGCAGCTGCTCAAGACAAACTCGCTTATTTAAAACAAGTGTTTTATGAGCTTACTGAAGATGCCCATATATCTAAAAACAAGGGTTGTTATCTGGGCAATGCTGTTGTGGAAATGTCAAATCTGGATAGGGAGTTACAGTTGAAGGCTGGCTATTTATTGTACAAACATGAACTTGAGTTTGTAAAAATCATAAGCACATTACAAAGCACAGGAGCGATCAAGACAAATGAATCACCAGAAATCTTGGGTAAATACTTGATCAATCTTTGGAACGGGATCAACATTACCAAAAGATGCAGTGGAGACGCAAGAGCATTGAGGTCTATTATTGATTTGAGTTTTAAAATCTTTACATAAATTTTTTTGATCAATTATGTACCAAATGGTACATAATATTTTAAACACAAATAAACATGAGTACGATTAAACTAGGAATCAATGGCTTTGGGCGAATCGGGAGATTGGTCTTCAGGGCAGCAATGGAAAAGGAGAACATTGAGGTATTGGCCATCAATGATTTAGTTGAAGTGGATTATTTGGCCTATCTGTTTAAGTACGATTCTACACATGGGAAATTTAAAGGCAAAGTAGAAGTACGTGACAAGGTCTTGTATGTAAACGAAAAACCAATCAGGGTTACTGCAGAAAAAGATCCCTCCAAGATTAACTGGGGAGAGGTAGGCGTGGAATACGTGGCAGAAAGTACGGGTTTCTTTTTAACACAAAAAGACGCACAAGGTCACTTGGATGCTGGGGCAAAGAAGGTCATTATCACAGGTCCTTCGAAAGATGATACACCGATGTTTGTAATGGGCGTGAATCATGAGAAATACAGATCTGATGTGAATGTGGTATCTAACGCCTCATGTACCACCAATTGCCTAGCCCCCATTGCAAAGATCCTAAATGACAACTGGGGCATAGAAGAAGGACTCATGACCACCGTACATGCGGTCACTGCTACGCAGAAAACAGTGGATGGGCCTTCCTCTAAAGACTGGAGAGGAGGGAGAGGGGCTTATCAAAATATCATACCCTCTAGTACTGGCGCCGCGAAGGCAGTAGGGAAGGTGATCCCTGAACTCAACGGCAAGGTGACAGGCATGTCTTTTAGAGTACCTACCTCTGATGTTTCAGTAGTGGATTTCACGGTTCGTTTAAAACAAGCGACGAGTTATGAGGAGATCAAATCTGTGATGAAAAAAGCCTCAGAGACCTATTTGAATGGAATTCTTGGCTATACCGCAGACGCGGTGGTGTCCAATGACTTTTTAGGTGATCCACGCACTTCCATATTCGATGCTGAAGCAGGGGTGATGCTCAATGATCGATTTGTAAAAGTCGTGGCTTGGTACGATAACGAATGGGGCTATTCCAATAAGGTAGTAGATTTCATAACCCACATTCACAGTGTGCAATAAATTTTAAAGGCCCTTTGGAAACAGAGGGCCTTTATCCTTTTTTCAACAAAAACTCTACCGCGGATTTGCCTATTTCTTTATCATCCTTAAGGGACTTAGCGATTAATACATCTGAGAAAAACCTAGGATCTTCGATCTTGATATGTGCAAGCTCTGGCAATGAGTGACTCTTGAGCGTAGTGCTCGGTACTATCGAAAGGCCCAATCCGTTTTTAACCATCTGAATGATCGACGATACATTATTGGCTTCATGTACTACTTTGGGTACAAACCCATAAAAAGCACAAATCTCCAATAACGTGGCATGATAATGCGGCGCATAGTCCTTATTGAAAAAGACAAAGGTTTCATCCTTGAGGCTTTTCAAGTCATTGACATTTTCAACTTTGTATTTGTCCTTATGAAATACCAAAGAAAAACTATCTCTATACCAAAACTGTGTACTTAAGTGCGGAGAATTGATAGGCCCTCGTACGATACCTAAGTCAATCTTGCCAAGTTCAAGTGCAGCAATTTGCTTTTGTGTGGGCACCTCATATAATCGAAAATTTACATAAGGGTACTTATCCGACAAATATTGAAGCAAAGCCGCCACATCCCCTGAAAATGTAGAACTGATATAGGCAATGTTGTATTCCCCACTGATATTTTCCCCAATCTTTTTTGTACGGATTTTGATGGACTCAAGAGATTGCATCATTTCTCTGACTTCTTTTTCAAAATATTTTCCGGCCTCAGTGAGCTCCACGCGTTTATTGTTCCTCTCAAACAGTCTCGCCCCAAGTTCCTCTTCTAGCTCTTTGATCTGCCGACTGAGTGGGGGTTGTGCAATACACAACTTATCTGCCGCCCTTACAAAACTCAATTCCTCTGATAAAGTAAGGAAGTATTTCAAATGTCTCAACTCCATGTATACTTAATAAGTATCAATAATTGACAAAATAAGAATTTTTAAGGCATTTATCAATTATATAGCTTTGTTATAAATCATCAGTTTATGAACAAGTCTACCATCGCAGAAATCAGGGAGCGTTTTGACAAAGACGTAGAACGCTTTTCCAATCTTGAAACAGGGCAAATATCTACCATAGATGCTGCAATTTCATTGGAACTCATTACCGAAACCGCAAAAAGTATCACACCTGATGCTCAAAATATTTTGGACATAGGTTGTGGTGCGGGCAACTACACCATAAAGATGTTGGAGAAGATACCCAATTTAAACTGCACTTTGCTTGACCTCAGCCAGCCCATGTTGGAAAGGGCAAGGCAACGTGTAGCAGCTCAAACCAAAGGCACCATCAGTTTGATTCAAGAAGACATCAGAACTGCACCATTGCTTGAGGGCCATTTTGATATCATTTTGGCGGGAGCAGTGTTACACCATTTGCGTGAGGAACAAGATTGGGTAGAAACTTTTACTAAGTTATTTAGATTATTAAAACCAGGAGGCTGCCTTATGATCTCTGACTTAGTCACACAAGACCACCCTAGTGTGCAAAACTATATATGGGAGCGCTATGGCCAATATTTAGAGGGATTAAAGGGGCCACAATATAGAAAAGATGTCTTTGATTACATAGAAAAAGAAGACAGCTCAAGATCTGTCACCTTCCAGTTGGATCTCATGAAAAAAGTAGGTTTCAGTAGTGTGGAAATACTTCATAAAAACATGAATTTTGCTGCTTTTGGAGGGATCAAATGATTCCTCCCTTTTCTTGGTACTTACATCTTGTCCACATTTTAATATCTTTGCAAGGGAAAGCTATAGTCGTTGACTAAATTCGAAATTCAATTTTCATGCAAAATCAAGAAGGTCAAGAATTAAAAACTTTTTCGGATCAACATCCAAAACATATTTCACTCCAAAAATACTTTCAAGATATTGATACCCTTTGCCAATATGTAAAAACCAAGGAAATAGATTGTATCGTCTGTATGAAACGAAGTGGTATGTTTCCTGGTGCTTACATGAGCTTTCAACTTAATATTCCTTTGTTTACCACTTCAGAATTAAATTCTATTCCTGAGAAATTCAAAAATGTTCTTTTGCTTGATGACAAGACCTACTCTGGAAAAAGCATGCGTCACTGGCTCATCAAATTGATTCAAATGAACAAAAAGACTGTCACTGCATCAGTCTACCTACAAAATGAATTTAAAACTGACCTCTATGCCGTAGACTTAGGCTGCCAGCATACCATGTTTTATGAGTTGTGATGAATCGGGTACTAAGTCCAAGGTATAAAGTACCAAGTAAAAAGTCTAAGCTCTAACGTCTCACTTGATAGGTCTCAATCTCAAAGCCGACCAAGTTTCATCTATAGATATCGCAGAAACTGCTGTGATGCCAAAAGGCTCGGACGTCTGCCAAAGAATATCCCTATTGATATTGGTTTTAATCTTGGAGCTTTGTTTAGGGTAGGCAATCCACAAAATACTGTCATATTCGATCTGCGAAAGGCTATTCTGTAGAAAATGTAAAAATTCCTCCTTGTCGTTTATAAAAATCAATGTGTTTTTACTTTTGGCTTCAGTATCTAAACTGGTTTTAAAGCCCATCTCTGCAATGGATGATTGTAAAGATTCTGGTGCAAAAAGAATGATGGGATCATCTCTAAACTTGAATTTGTGAATCATGTCTCTCATGTCCTAAAATTAAAAAGAATTAGGATTAGTTGTATATTTGTGGCTAGTCATAAGTATTTAGTCATAAGTCAAATGATTACTTTTTGAAAATACGTACTATATACTTAGGACTTAGGACTAATGACTTTTAAAAAATGCGCATAGGAATTTTCTTTGGTGGTCTTTCGAGAGAAAGAGAAATATCATTTGCTGGTGGCAGAACCGTGTATGACAATCTTGATAAAAATCTTTTTGAAGCCATACCCATTTTTGTAGATAGTGTGGGCAATTTTATTCAGCTCGACTGGCAATACATTTACAAAGGCACCATCAGGGACTTTTATCCACCCGTTGAATTTCTACCAGAAACCAACCCTCCTTTCCAGATTTATGTGGAAAGTTTGGGCAAACTTAGTGATACCCAAACCAGCAAACTTTGTAACAGCATAGGCAAACACATACAGCCTTCCGACTTCAAGAATATTTTCGACATCGCCTTTTTGGCATTACATGGGCCCTATGGCGAAGATGGCAACATACAAGGTATTTTAGAGTGGTACGGTTTGCCGTATACAGGCTCTGGCATACTTCCTTCTGCAATTGGTATCAGCAAAACCGCACAGCAGGTTCTCATGCAACAAGCAGGTTTTAATAGACCTAAAAATGCCGTAATCAGCAAAAAAGAATTCTTCGAAGGCAATCATAATCAGCTATTTGAAAACCTTAAAAAGGAACTAGGTTTTCCATTTGTGGTTAAATCTCCCAATCAAGGTTCTTCTTTGGGGGTAACCATTCTTAAAAATGACTCTGTAGAGGAATTCATTAAAGCGGCATACAAAAGCTTCTTTATCATGAATATTGACCAGAAAGAGTGGTCAAGCTTCACCGAAGAACAGAAATATGTACTTGTGCGCGACATGGCAGACATTCGTGTGGGAATAGGTTTGCCCGTGAAAATCGGTAAAGATGTTCTGTACCACCCTGCGGATGTATTGACTAAACTCAATCAAGTTTTTGGAACAAACACCCCAAGTGTACTCATAGAAAGCATTGATACTGAAGAAGAATTGCTCTTGGAACAAATGATCAAGGGCAAAGAATTCTCATGTATTGTGGTAGAAGACGAAAATGGAAAGGCCATAGCCCTGCCTCCCACAGAAATTGTGAAGGGAACGGACCTATTTGACTATAGATCCAAGTATCTACCAGGTATGAGTCGTAAGGTTACGCCAATCAATATACCTTTAGCACAAATCGAAGAAATCAGACAAGCTTGTGAAAAGCTTTATACTGCTTTGCGATTTGACGTATACGCAAGGATCGATGGCTTTATTACGGAAGATGGCAAAGTCTTTTTAAACGACCCTAATACCACTTCGGGTATGATGCCCTCTTCATTCTTTTTTCACCAAGCAGCGGAAATCGGTCTCAATCCAAGCCAGTTTCTTACTTATCTGATTAGGACTTCATTATTAGCAAGAATAAAATCAGGGAAGAACTCATTTAAAATCAAAGATTTACTATCTGTGTTCGACGATAATCTCAATCGCCTCAAAACACAGAAAACGGAAAAGGTAAAAGTGGCGGTGGTCATGGGTGGCTATTCTAGCGAAAGGCACATCTCTGTAGAAAGTGGTCGTAATATCTTTGAAAAACTTGCGTCATCCACTAAATACGAGCCCATTCCAGTGTTTTTGACGGGTGGTGATAACGATCATCATCTCTACGAAATGCCTATCAATATTATGCTCAAAGACAACGCCGACGATATTAAGGAAAAGGTGGAGTCTAAAAACTACGAAAAGCACCCAACTATCAAACAAATCATTACAGATGCAGCGACAATCACCAAAAGATTCGCCCAAAATGCTTTGTTCGAACCTGTAAAGTTGAGTTACGACACCTTAGCGTCTCGCGTGGATGAGGTATTTATAGCACTACACGGTCGTCCAGGCGAAGATGGGCAACTTCAAAAGGAACTCGATAAAAGGGGTATTCCTTACAACGGCTCAGGTGTGGAAAGTTCTGCCACGACCATTAACAAATACCTGACCAACAAAATCTTGCGCGAAAACGGCATCTTGGTAGCCAACCACAAACTGGTAACACAAGAAGAATGGATGAAAGACCCTCAAGCTATGGTGGCAGAGATTGAGCGTGCCTTTCAATATCCAATCATCGCCAAACCTTCTGACGATGGTTGTAGCTCCGCTGTTAAAAAAATCAAAACTACGGAACAATTGATTGCCTTTGCCAACATGATGTTCCGCAATACACCAGAATTCCTTGCAAAAGAATCGGAGGTATTGGGCTTGAAATACAAAGAGGAATTTCCTCAAAAGGCCTATTTCTTGATCGAAGATCTGATCGCAAAAAACGATGCGAAACATTTCTTGGAAGTAACAGGAGGTATGCTGACCAAAACGGTAAATGGAGAGCGCATCTATGAGGTTTTTGAGCCTTCAGAAACCTTGGCTTCGGGAGAGGTATTGTCGCTAGAAGAAAAATTCTTGGCTGGAGAGGGGCAAAACATAACACCTGCACGTTACAGTACCCACAAAGAAAGCCAACAAAAAATCTCGGCACAGGTACGCGCTACCTTGGAGAAAACCGCTAAGATTCTGAATGTGGAAGGCTATTGCCGCATCGACGCCTTTGTGAGGATCTTTGACAACGACCGCGCAGAAACGATCATCATTGAGATCAACTCATTACCAGGCATGACCCCCGCTACTTGCATCTTCCACCAGTGTGCGATTAATGGCTACAAACCTTACGAGTTTATTGATGCGATTTTGGAGTATGGGAAGAATAAGGTATTAGAGGCAAAGGTTTGAAGCTAGTTTTATAAATTCATATTTGTTCGAAACCAGCGATTTTGGGGTCTCTGAAACTGGCATTCACCTACTAAGGAGTAGATTTAATTATGAAACAGTAAAATTTTCGGATATATCTAAAGCTGAGATTGTTAAAGGAAAAGAGCTGAATAATTGGTGGGTTATTTTCCTTTTCGGAGTATTGCTTCTCAGTTTTAGTCATTCAATTATCGAAGCAACCTATGAATATTTCATGAAGCCATCTGGTATAATCTATATTGAGCAAATAGCCTTGCCAATTATTCCAACCATCTTTGGTGTTTATTGTATTTATGTTTCATTGCAGAATGGTTTCGTTTTAAAATTTCAATCATATGGGGGTAGGAACTACAAATATCCCTTAAGATCATTCATAAAAGATGGCAAGTTCGATGATTTCAGAATTTTTATGAAGTCGAAAGTTAAGGTGAATTTTACTTTTGAATTACCAGGTTGATATAAGTGGTCGCTAAGCATAAAAGTCTAACATAATTGCTTTTTGATCAGACAATTGTTACCCCTATTATTTTAAAAATTCTATGCATGAATAAGTAGCTATTATCAAAAAAAATAAAGATATTAGAACACGTATTACCGTTAATTACATTTATATACCAGTAAGCTAAAATTATGGTTAAAAAAAACAAAGTCTATTCAGAACATGAAATAGCTATTGAGCTTCGTGATGTTTTCAGTCGATATCTTGTCGACACTTCTGTAAAAGAAAGAACGACTTACTCTCTTGATAACCCCCAGATACAATTTGTGCTCAGTTGTTTTTCGGGCATTTTTGGTATTGTGGATTTTCCAAATAGGAAATATCTCTATGTTAGTGATTCCGTTGAAGATCTCCTAGGCATAAAAGTCGAGACCTTTTTAGATAACGGCATTGCGGGTATTATGAAATGTTTTGTTCCAGAAGAAGCCATTCTTTTTGCGGAAGCCATATTTCCTTCCATATTCGAATATTTCCAGCAAA
This sequence comes from uncultured Cytophagales bacterium, assembly GCA_945957555.1. GTDB lineage: Bacteria > Bacteroidota > Bacteroidia > Cytophagales > UBA9547 > CAMFLX01. The sequence continues at coordinate 10,701 of CAMFLX010000030.1, read as the reverse complement.
ATGCACACGAGCACAAAGCTCTTGAAACTAAAATAAGTTATACAACGAGGCTTTACCTTAAGGATGGTACAACCAAGTGGTTTTTACACCAAATCATACCTTTAGAAGTTGACAGTAATGGTATGCCTATCATAGGGTTAAAACTGGTTATTGATGTAGATGGCGCCAAAAAGGATCGCAACATTGATCTAATGATCAGCAGGAAAGATGAAAAAGGTATTTTTAGAGCCGTATTTGAAAAAAGCATAATCCCTCGAAAAATACAAATATCCATTACAGAAAGAGAACGTGAAGTACTTTTACTAACAAGTCAAGGCCTTTCGGCGAAAAAGATCTCTGAGGAGTTGTACATCAGTCAACATACGGTAATCAATCACAAAAAAAATATGCTCAAGAAGTTTAATATTTCATCCTCGAACGAATTGGTCCGCTTTGGAATGGTCAATGGGCTTATTGGGTAAAAGCAGAAATGCAGTCCAAGCATGGACTGTATTTTATTTTCTCATAATATTGAAGTCCTACTAAGTAAACGACCTCTTTGTGTGTAGTGTTTAGATATGCGTACCTATAATTTATAAATCAATCAACAGGCACATTGTAACAAATCTATTATACCTTTTATTTTCTAAAACGTATGCTCAAAAGTAGTATACAAGTTTCAACCATAAAATACCTACAAATGGGTATTTTTGCCAATAGATACATGGTATAAATCGAACAAGGATGTTTTCTATATACAATACGATTAAGAACTTTTCAAAAAACTTTCAAGACGAAGTTAAAGAGGAACTGCCTCTCAGCTCATTCGAATCCGATATCGATTTTGAATTCCTAAAAAATTTTCATGACAATGCCCCTATTTGTTCCTTGGTTTATAACACTCTGACCATGACTTACGATTATTTCAGCGATAATATTGAACAAATGATGGGTTATACAAGTACTGATTTTAAGACAGGGGGGCTTAAATTTGCGATGACTCTGGTACATCCAGATCATGCTAAAATCTATTCGAGAGAACTCTTGCCAATCATGATCAAGTATATATCCATGTATGCATTTAGCAACAGGATCAAGGATTTACGATTTACTTATAATTTTAAAATAAGGACTAAAGATGGGAATTATATATGGGCCATGCATAATATGAGCATTTTTAAAGTAACTAAAGTGCATATTCCCATACAGTTCATTACCTATATCACTGATTTTTCAGCGGTAAAACAAGACGAAAGCATCACACTATGTGTATCCGAAAAAACGCAACAATACAACAAACCTGTATTCACTAAAATATTTCATCCTAACTACGAAACACTCAGACTTACTAAAAGGGAATTAGACATTCTCCACAAAATAGCAGGAGGCAAAACCAGCGATCAAATTGCAAACGAACTTAGTTTAAGTATTCATACCATCAACACACACCGAAAAAATATGCTTGTGAAAACGGGATCGAACAATATTACTCAACTCATACAATTGTACAGGAATGTAAATATTGGTATCAAATAAATAGTGCTTTTAAAATAGATAGCCAACATTAAACCCTAGTCTGAGAGGTAGGTAAAAGCCATCTCTAATTCGTGAGCTAAATTTGGAATCATAGTAATCGGAAGGAATGTATTTTTTTTCTGTGTGAGTATATCCGATACCAATTCCCAAGAAAATATCTAAAGTCATACCAGGCTTGTTTAGTTTTTTAATAAATCGATCCCCAAATTGGGCTGTTGCTTCAAATCCACGCTTTTGACGAATCAAGGCGTTTGTTCTCATGTTTTGCAGGGTATCCAAAAAATACACACTGTTATCGATATTTATATATCTTAGGTCATAAGCAATATACCACATACCTCTATTTACCTTAGGGTTTTTGTAGAATTTATTTTTGAATGTAATAGTATAACCATTGATATACTCTCGATCTTTCACTGGACTGTTGTGATCTGCAAAAAAAGGAGACCTCACACTTGTATATTGTATTTCAAAACCTTTTCTCTTTTCGATATAATACTCAATGTAGATGGGTAATTGGGTAATGATCACAGCGGTAGGGTTGAATCCTACAATGAATGACTTATAGATATTGGGAGTATATCGTTGTCGCTTGGCAGGCGCAGGTTTTTGCGTTTTGGCATTCTTTATAGTGCTATTTTGCTTGGGTTTTTGAGGTACTAAAGAGGGCTCTTCCGCCTCAGCGTCAGCTGCTTCTTCAGCCTCCTTCTCTTGAATATTTATGTACTTTCCTGTAAGTACGCCTTGCTCATCGTACAATGACCAAGTGCCGACTTTGGCTCCATCATTTACGTTGCCTTCCATCTTCTTGGTACCATCAGGGTAGTATCCTACATACTTGCCAGAGCCATTGTCATAGTCGGCCTCCCCTTCTTTTTCACCTGTTTCATAGTAATATTCCCAATAGCCAGAATTTTTACCGTTTTTGACCTTGCCTTTAGATTTCAGCTTACCACTTGGATAGTATTCCTTAAAATCCCCATCGCCTGCCGCAAAATCAGACTCACCCTTTAATTCCCCAGTATCATAGTAATATGACCATTTACCGTCCTTTTTACCTTCCTTCTGCACACCTTCTGAGCTGATCCTCCCATTCTCGTGAAAATACTGCCAATTGCCAACAGGCTTTCCTCCTTTATAAGATCCAGTCTCTGATACTACACCATTTTCATAATAGCTTTTCCACTCACCATTTTTTTGGCCATTCTTTTCATAACCTTCTGATTTAAGAACTCCGTCAGGATAGTAATATGTCCAAAGGCTGTCAGAAACCCCATTTTTTATATATCCATTTACTTTAATGTTCCCATTGTCATGATACTCCTCGTACTCTCCGTTTCCATTATTCAAATTAGCGGTACCCTTTTTTACCCCAGTTTCTGCATAATAATTCCAATTACCGTCTTGTTTCCCTTTGTTATAATTCCCCTCAGATTTGAGTACATTGTTTTCATAATAGGTCTTCCAGTATTCATCTTTTTTACCTTCTACCATTTTACCCTCCATGCTCAAGGAACCATTCTCGAAGTAATACTTCCACAAACCATTTTGCTTGTTTTTATCATATTGGCCAGAGGCTTTAGGATTACCATTTTCATAATAATGGTTCCAAGTTCCAACCATCTGGTCGTTTTTATAATAACCTTCGGATTTCTTTATTCCACTATGGTAATAGGATATATAGAGAGAGTCTACTTTCTTAAGTTTAACATTATAATAAAAGACTTCTTTGACTACTGTTGAATCCTTGTCGTAATATTTGACAATCTTTTTGAGCCCTTGCGAAATCGCTAGATGAGATATTAAAGTTAGTAATATGAATATGCTCTTTGCCAAGGTGTTAATTACGAGTATACAAACTCCCTTCCCCAAGCTTCTACTTCTTCAGCAGACCACAATTCGGGGAAAAAGATTGTTTTTTGGAACCTAGGAGGCAAATATTTTTGCCAATTGGTTCCTCCTGTTGATGAAGCATTTTTGAGGTGTTTTACCGCAGCCTTCAAATGTGCTAAAGCAAACTGGACATTAAAGTTATGGTCAAAACGCCTCATTTCTTCACCAAGTTCCAAAACCTCGCCCTCAGCTTTTGAGATTTCCTCGTACTTCTTCCAAATATTAGTGTCTTTGCAAGCTTGGGCGGTAGCTAATAATTCTGAAGAATACTTGGCCTCAAACTGCCTCACCGTTAATGAAGGCATTCCTGTTGCCTTTTCAGTGGCACCTCTTTTCCAATAAATATTGCTAATGGCCTCTTCTACGCTCAAATCAAAAGCTAAGTTAGCCCTTACTTCAGGATCTATTAAATTTTCAATATCTGTGGCACTTACTTCGATCTTTCTGTACTGAATAGACTGGAATCCACTGGATGGAAACAATGCAGACCTGAACGCCATAAACTCCTCGTTACTCATCTCATTGATCATGATATCGAAAGAACTATTTACCAGTTCAATATACCGGTTGATCCTTTTGAGTTTCTTAAGTAGATATGTGGAAGAGATTTGCGTTTGTCCTGCAATATTATTCATCTCGTCCAAGATCAAGTTGAAGTATAACTCCGTACTTTGATGAAAAACTACAAATATTTTTTCGTCAGGATACTCAGTTTGTGTGCTTTGTAAGGAGAGTAAGGTCTCCAACTTTATATACTCCCAATATGACAAATATTTGGCCCTGTATAGGCCATCCAAATATACCGTAATATCTTGGTGGTCTTTATCATACCTCTGTTGTAGTTGAGCCAGCTTTTCTGCTATTTTCCTTTCAGCCTCTTCCCTATTGTTCATCACTTCAATACTTGATATAACATATCAATAAATAAACCGTAAATATCAGTAAATATTGGAGAAAAAACTAATTTGCGATTGTGCTTGTTACGTCAATCGATGTATGTTTTCAATCCATTGACATCTAAATTCAACATTTAAAATCAATACGATGGATCCATTTGAGAGCCCAGATTTTTACAAAATAGATGACCTTCTTACCGAAGAGCAATTGATGATCCGAACCGCTGTCAGGGATTTTGTCAAAAAAGAAATCAGTCCTATCATCAACGAATATTGCCAAGAAGCTAAGTTTCCTGCGCATCTGGTAAAGAGGTTTGGGGATATGGGAGTACTCGGGCCATTCGTTTCTCCCGAATATGGTGGTGGCGGTCTGGACTATACATCGTATGGAATTATGATGCAAGAAATAGAACGTGGCGATAGTGGTATGCGCTCAACAGTTTCGGTCCAGGGAAGCCTAGTTATGTTTCCGATCTACAAATATGGAAGCGAAGAACAGAAAAAGAAATATTTACCCAAACTAGCTTCTGGCGAAATGTTAGGTTGTTTTGGGCTCACAGAGCCCAATCACGGTTCTAATCCTAATGGTATGCTTAGTACCATTGTGGACAAAGGGGATCACTATTTGTTAAACGGTGCCAAGATGTGGATCTCAAATTCTCCTATTGCAGATATAGCGGTTGTCTGGGCCAAAAACGAACAAGGACGCATCAAAGGGCTTATCGTAGAAAAAGGCATGAAGGGCTTTACTGCGCCAGAGATCCACAACAAATGGTCGCTAAGGGCATCAATAACAGGAGAGCTTGTGTTTGATAATGTCAAAGTTCCCAAAGAAAATCTATTACCCAATGCCGATGGGCTGAGTGGCCCCTTAGGCTGTTTGGATAGTGCCAGATATGGCATCTCTTGGGGAGCTGTAGGTGCTGCCATGGATTGCTACGATACTGCCAAAAGATATGCCCTAGAACGGATACAGTTCGACAAACCTATTGCTTCCTTTCAACTCGTTCAAAAGAAACTAGCTGAAATGCTTACCGAGATCACCAAAGCGCAACTGGTGTGCTGGAGATTGGGTAAACTGAAGGATGAAGGCAAAGCAACTACTGCCCAGATTTCTATGGCTAAACGTAATAACGTGGCCATGGCACTAGAGATAGCAAGAGAATCGAGGCAGATCTTGGGAGGTATGGGTATCACAGGAGACTTTTCGATCATGCGCCACATGATGAATCTTGAAAGTGTTGTAACTTATGAGGGTACCCATGACATTCATTTATTGATTCTTGGTAACGAGATTACTGGTATAGCGGCATTTAAATAATTTATTATAGATTTCAACACAAAAAGAAATCAGCCGAGTTGTTGATCTGAATTATTTATTGATGAAGGCTAAGGACAGGTTTGAATAACCTGTCCTTACTTGAAAATTTATTGTTCTATATTTCAGCTTCTGAACATAAATCTGTTATTCCTTAATAAGTTTAAAAGTGCTTTTGTGGTTTTGGTCTACGACCTCCATAAAATAGATGCCCTTCGGGAAATCCTGCGTGCTTATTTTGGACTCAGTACCGGAACTAATCAGCTTACCTTGACCATCCCAAAGATAGTACACAAATGGAAGCGCTGGGGCCTGTATCAGTATTTGATCTTGGATAGGGTTGGGGCTGATCAAATACTTTGGGCTTTGGGTATTGTCTGTATTTACTTCTGATAATATAGAAGGTTCTCCTTGTTCTATTTCTAATGCCGCCAAGATAAAGGCGCCAACGCCTCTGGCATCGTCTTGAGCTTGGGGTACACTGATATAGTAATTATAGCTTCCATCTCTGTAAGGCGTGCCACCAAGGCCTGTGGCGGTACAGGTGCCTGATAGGTGCGCTTTGTTTTGTGCATCAGATGTGACAAAAGTTTTAAGGATAGCCTTGTAACCTACACTTGCGTTTTGCCAATAAGAAGTATTTATGTAGCCTTTTCTGACTCCCTTGGCAAGAGCGTACACAAACATACACGACGCCGAAGCTTCTACGTAATTGCCTTGATTATTAGGTTTGTCTAGAACTTGCCACCATAGCCCACTTGGATCTTGAGCGTCTACGATTGCAACAGAAAGGCGATCGAGTATTTGCAATAAGGAATCTCGTTTGGCATGGTTTTCTGGTATATAGTCTAGTACATCTACAAGGCCCATAGCATACCAGCCCATGGCTCTTCCCCAGAAGTTGGGCGAACAACCTGTATTTGGATTCGCCCAAAGTTGTTGTTTGCTTTCGTCCCAAGCATGATAAAGTAACCCAGTGTTTGAGTCACGCACATGTTGCTCTAGAAGTATGAATTGATGGGCAATATCGTCGAAGTTTTCGGGTTGGTTGTACAGCATGCTGTACTTAGCGTAAAATGGTTCGGCCATGTACAAACCATCGAGCCACATTTGATTTGGATATGAATTCTTGTGCCAGAAGCCTCCACTGCTGGTTCTGGGTTGGGTGCTGAGCTGGCTTCGCAGATTGTCTGCTGCGGTCTTATATTTAGTAGTTGCAGTGTTTTTATGTAAAAACAGCAATGCCATACCGGAGGCAATATTGTCAAGCGTATAGTCTGTGAGTGTATAAGTGTTGATTTTGCCTGTAGCGCCTACAAAATAATTGACCTTGTTTTGTACATAAGTAAAATATTTTTGATTGAGTGTTTTGTTCCATACCTCCTCGGTGGCTTTCATCACCAAACCTTGCTCGTAATTCCAGTTAAATGGAGTGCCTGCTGGCCATAAAGACATTGCTGTTTCTGTCATTCTAAGCGACCATAGCGTGTCTTGGGCTGAGCTTGAATAAGCAGCTAAACATAATACACTCGATAGAATTAATCTTTGAATAGTTGTATTAAACTTATTGAACATCCCCCTCTTTTGTTTATATTTTTATTAATTGAATCTATTTGTAGTAAAAACAATATCAATCTAATTAAGTAACAGATTTATCGAATTAATCATTAAATCCTATAGTCCAATGCTTAGCATTGAACTATAGGATTGAGGAGGAATAGTTCACTACTTTTTGCTGCTGATCCAGAAAACGCCGATCAATATAATGATGCCGCCTAAGATCTGATAAGCAGAAAGTGTCTCTTGCAAGATGGAGTAGGAGAGGAAAATCGTAAATACGGGACCAATACTCCCAATAATAGATACCTGAGAGGCTCCCACAAGTTTGATCGCATAGCTGATCATGAATGAAGGCAATATGGTACAGAATACCGCAATAACCAAACCCATGCCATATACGATCGTTGGGATCTCCGCTAAAGGTTTTGTGGGCATGAGCGATGCATGAATGATCACACAAATAGCTGATACTACCATAGAATATGAGGTAAATACCCAAGTGCCTACACGGTTTAGGAGCTCTCCACTTCCTACCAAATAAATGGCGTAGGTTAAGGCACTCCCAAAGATCAAAGCTGCGCCAATATATATGTTTTTGGTGTCGCTAATATTTACCTTTTCAAAAAGAGTAAGTATTAGTCCAAAGTATGTGATCACTATAGCGATACCTTGGTCCCTAGTGATTTTCTTTTTGAGAAACAATGCCGAAATGATAACCACCAAGGTGGGATATGCAAATAAGATAAGCCGCTCCAAGTTGGCAGTGATGTACTCCAGCCCCATGAAATCCAAAAGACTGGATAAGTAATAGCCCACAGCACCTAAAAATATGATGGTCCCGTGATCTTTAAGAGACAATGCCTTAAAGATCTTCCAGTTTTTGTCCCAAAATAAGATCACAAGATAAAAGGGTAAGGCCGAACACATGCGGAGCATGATCATCGTAGAAGCGTTGATGCCTTGCTGATAGCAAAGTTTTACAAGGATTGCTTTAGTAGCAAATAAGAATACACCTGTTAACGTAATGGCCATGGCCATTACGTTCATCCTTCCTTTTGGTTGTTGTACATTTTCCATGTGTATGAAATAAAAAAGGCTCCCTTTTTGGGGAGCCTTATGTTTGATTACGAATTTCTTTGTGTTGTAGTTAACGTTCGTACATACATGTGCCTCCCAAGCTGGTTCTAAACAGCCATAGCATTTGCATAATATGTTTCGACGATTTTAACACTGTGGCAAAGGTAACCATTATTTGCAGACCTTAACGGACTCTGCAGTACTTTTCCGAAATAATTTTTCATATGATATACTTGAGATTTGATTTCGTCATAGTGCTTTCGTATGAATATAGATGATTTTCAAGCCTTGTCTATTATTGTCAAAATGTCTATTTTCGAATCAAACGATTTTATATGAGGGTATTGCCTACGACTATTGATGGTGTGATAGCGGAAATGGAAAGTATAATAGTGGAATGTATCCGGACCAACAACCGAGCGGGTTATTTTGCGGCACTGTATTATACCGTAACCTGTAGGATCAAAAAAGGAATAGAAGCCAAAGAGTTTGAAGACAATGCTCGTATGGAACGACTCGATGTGGCCTTTGCCAACAGGTATCTGGATGCATGGTACACTTGGCAGAGCGGCGGGGAGCCTAGTTTGTCTTGGAAGGCCGCGTTTAATGCGAGCCAGCATTGGTCGCCAGTGGTATTGCAGCACTTACTGCTGGGGATGAACGCACATATTAACTTAGATTTGGGTGCTGCCACTGTGGAAACCATGAAAGGTGAGGATATAAACGGTATCCATAGGGACTTTAACCTTATCAATACCATACTGGCATCAATGGTGTACAAAGTTATCAGTCAACTCAATCAAGTGTCTCCCTTTATGTCTCTCTTGGGTTTTCATGCGACCAATACCAATATGATGCTGGTGCAGTTTACCATAGAACAAGCCCGAGACGGTGCCTGGGTGTTTGCGGAAGAGCTGAGTAGGAAGGAGGGGCAGGTGGCATTAGATTGTATTCATACAAGGGATTTGAGTATTGAGAAGTTGGGCGTAAATCTGGCCAATCCTAAGAAGTTGGCTAAGCTTACCACTTTAATCATTAGGGTATTTGAGCCCAATAAGGCATCGAAGGTGATTGAGATTCTCAAGAAGTAGTTTGAACGAAGTTATAATGTCGGTCCTTCAGAGCTACTGTACCGTTCGATCGTTACGAAATTTATAAACTAATAATAAAATAATGAGCAACAGAAAATTAGAAGGACAAGTGGCACTCGTAACAGGGGCCAGTTCAGGTATTGGAGAGGGCGTGGCCTTGGCTTTGGGAGAAGCAGGCGCTACGGTAGTGGTCAACTATGTAACCAAGCCCGAGGTGGCACAGACTGTAGTAGATAGGATCGTTGCTATGGGCAGTAAGGCTATAGCGATCCAAGCAGATGTGAGCAAGGAAGATCAAGTACAGGCTATGTTTCTAAAGACAATCCAAGAGTTTGGCACTATAGATATTTTGGTAAACAATGCTGGCATACAAAAGGATGCCAAATTTGAGGACATGACACTTGACCAGTGGAATGCCGTACTGAATGTAAATCTAACAGGTATGTTTCTGTGCTCAAGAGAGGCTATTAGGGAGTTTTTGCGAAGAGGACTTGTGCCCGAGAGGTCAGTAGCTTGCGGTAAGATCATCTGTATGAGTTCTGTACATGAGATCATCCCTTGGGCGGGTCATGTGAACTACGCCACCAGTAAGGGAGGTGTAAAGCTCTTTATGCAGAGTTTGGCCCAAGAGTATGGTAACAGAAAGATTCGTGTGAACAGTATTGCCCCTGGAGCGATACAGACGCCCATCAACCGCGCTGCTTGGGAAACACCCGAAGCCTTGGAAAGCTTGATGACCCTTATTCCCTATAATAGGATAGGTAAACCAGAGGATATTGGCAAATTGGCCGTTTTCTTGGCCTCAGACGATTCAGACTATATCACCGGTACGAGTATAGTTATTGATGGAGGCATGACTGTATTTGAAGGCTTTGCCACAGGAGGGTAAGGATATTTAGAATTGATAAAAGAAATAGCCGAGGATGTATAATCTTTCGGCTATTTCTTTTTAGCCAGTACAGCCTGATATGACAGCAGCATTAAAGTCTTTATATATGTACCAAGGCTTCAGGGCCAAATGGAGTATCTTCTCTGTTATCCTCTAGGCTTAAACAATATGCGCTTACTTCTTCAAATTTCATGATGATGGTGTAGTAGTTAGGCTGTTTATGATATCTGTTTACAAATGTCAAATCGGTTTTCATAACATTCAATTTTTTCAGAGCATGTGCTTTCAGAAGTAAGGGTTCATTAACGATCATGTAGAGATTTCATTTCTTGGTAAAGCCAAAATGCCATTTGGTGAATCGACCCACATGTTTTATGGTATTGGATTTAACTTTAACCCAGAATAATCATTAGAAATTTACTACGACAAAATGCTACCTCAAATTCATTTCGATACTCGTTT
>CAMFLX010000029.1 GCA_945957555.1 uncultured Cytophagales bacterium | reverse complement strand
CCAGATCATAGAGGAAGGTCTTTTTCAAAAAGTGAATGAAAATTATCTTAACCTATTTTTGAGGAAAAAAGGGGCAAAAAAGAGCAAAGTCTCTTTCCTTGATGATCAATATAAAGATCAGGCAGAATTTTTCAGTGCGATCTTGAGAGACGAAATCTCTTTCTTGTATTTTATTGGAAATGGACAGGATTATAAAGGAAATGATGAATTTGCAAAACCACTCAAAAAGGTATTTGAGTGGTTCGATTCTCATGTAATTGTATTATTCCCTTCATCAAAACCTGACTTTACGGGTTTTCACTTGAGGAAGATCGCGATGAAAGATTCTAACGATGACTTGCTTTTTGAAAAAAAAATGGTTTCACTCATAGAAAGTTTCAACCTTGGAATTTCAAATGTTAATTTTATAAATAATGAAATATCAGCGGAGAATCTTAAAAGCCAGCTTCCGAAAGATATTTTTGATAAGATTATCAATAACACTGAGGGTAAATTTTCGGTTGTTCAAACCAGTGAACAGGATAAGATTATTAAGGATATCGTCCATAATAAGTATTATGAAGGGCAAGTCTCTATTACACAAACTAACAAATTAAATATAGTTGAATATTTTAAAATAGAGGAGCTGTCCGATGGTAGCAAACGATTGATAGAACTTGCTCCCATGTTTTTGAGTATGATGGAAACTGAAAAAGTAATAATCATCGATGAAATAGAGCGTAGTCTCCATCCAGTTATGATTAAAAATATCTTAAAATACTTTTCTGAAACCAACGGAATTGGAGGACAATTGATCTTCACTACGCATGAATCAAATCTGCTAGACCTAAAACTTTTTAGGGAAGACGAAATTTGGTTTGCGGAAAAGAAGGATGATTACTCTACCGAAATCTATCCATTAAGCTCATATCCAATTCATCATACAAAGGATATACAATCTGGATATTTACAAGGAAGATATGGCGCCATTCCTTTTTTGGGCGATATAAAAACTCTTTTAAACTAATAAGTATGCTGGACCCTAATAAAATTGGAATAAAATATAAAGATTTTCTTCCTCATAGAGATGCAAAGTTGATCTTCGTATTTTGTGAGGGCAAGAATAGGGAAAAAGATTATTTCGAATTCTTTGAGGCCAAATCATCTCGACTGAAAATCGAAGTGTTTCCTCCAAATGAAAGTCAGTCTGCTCCAATTAGAATCCTTAGTCAAGCGATAGAGGTTTTAAGGGAAAGGAAAAAAGAGAAGATTGACGAAGTATGGTTTGTTGTCGACACTGATAGATGGGTGTTACATGATTTCTTAACTGAATGTGGACGGAAACGATTTAATGTTGTAGTCAGCAACCCCTCTTTTGAGGTTTGGCTCTACTTCCATTTCTTCAATATCGAAGCAGCACCACCTCCCGAAAATTGGAAAGAATATATTAATAAAAAAGTTTCTGGAGGTTTTGATTCAAACATTCATCAACATTTAATCATAAATGCAAATGACAATTCTGAAAAAAAATTTAAGGGAACTGATTATACTCATCCAGAATTAGGCTCCACTTCTGTTTTTTTATTGGGAAAGAGTATCGTTGGACTAATGAAAAAGGAGATACTGGAATTGTTAGAGCACAATAAAAATCACCCAAAACTCAAAAAATGGACATGAAATCGTTCAAACCACCTATTCTCAGTTTAAGCGCGACGAACTGAGGATTAGTTAATGCTAAAGCTAATTTGGATTTTTGTGTCACGGGTTGAAACCCGTGGCAATTGAAACTGCTGTTCGATCATGTTAGGGCTGTGCCCGCTAAAGGAACTCAAGGTTTGATCTTTGGCAAAGGTTCCCCGCCCAACATCCAAAACCCTTCATAAGTCCTCACGCTTAATGCTTAAAATTTTAATTTGATTTAGTAATTTAGCCTTGATAATATAAATGATAGCCATGCGCAATTGTACAGCTTTTATGCTTTTTGTAGTTCTATTAATGGGGTATACCTTGCAAGCCCAAGAACAGATTCGGATCGACGCCACTTTAGATTCGGGTGCCTTCAATAACTATACTGGTTTTATACATGGTAAAACCGCCCTCCAGAGAAGTCCCCAAGGAATGACCAATCTAAAGGCGCTCAAGCCCAAGTTTTGGAGAAATGCCAACTGGAACAATACCCAAGTCTTTGCAGATAGTTTAGGCATCAACACAAGTTTGGTGATCAGCGATTTTTATGCACAATACAAAGGTGGCTATGCCAACGCAAAGCCTTGGCTCAACTGGGCTGAATACGAAAAATATGTAGATACACTTGTAAAAGCCACTTTGCTCAATAATATTGCACCCACAACTTGGGACGTTTGGAACGAACCAGATAACTCCTACTATTGGTCGGGGACCTCGTTACAACTCATAGAGTGTTTTGTAAGAACGCATAATATCTTGATGAATATAGATAAGTCATTAAAGATGGTCGGCCCTAGTTTGAACTACTATGATGGTCCTGGATTTAGCAATTTATTGGATCTTCTAGCAGCACAGAGTGTAAAGTTGCATGCTATTTCGTGGCATGAGTTTGGGTTGCCCGATAGCATGGCGGTTCATATTGCCGATTTTAAAAACAGAATAGCACAGCATCCAACTTGGGGCGATTTGCAGATCCATATCAACGAGTATTCTCCTTCGGCCACACACCAAGTACCCGCATTTAGGTTGGCTTGGTTGTATCAGCTGGAGAAGTCTAATATATCGTGGGCCAATACCGCCTGTTGGGGCAATCACAATGATGGTGGCCACACATGGTCTGGGTGCGACTATGGATTGAATGGTTTATTGTCTTATGACGAAACCACTACCTTACCTGTATATTGGGTATATAGGAGTTATGCCGAAATGCTCGACGGTAAGAAAATATTTGCACAGAGTAATACTGCCAAAAGCATTGCATTAGCGAGTAAGAACGATGCCTTGAAAGAAATGCGCGTATTGTTGGGACGTTACTTCTCCGCAGGTAATGGCGCGCTGATTTATCCACAGGATGCAGGTAAGGAAATCGCTACTGTAACTTTGAAAATAAAAAACTATCCCTATACGAGTGGCACTAAGTTGGGGTATAAGCTTTCTCAGATCCCCAAAGGCACATTGGTTGACCAAAACAGTCCTTTGCGGAGCCCTATTGCAGTAGATAGCGGCAATGTCGCTGTAGTGGGCGATAGTATTTCTTTTGTGATCGCCAATTTTAAAGATGGGGAGGTTTATGTATTGGATCTCCAAGAAGCTCTCACGAGTGGCCTTGAGGCGGTCGATGGTCTAGAAAATACCTATAGCTCTTATCCGAAACCTTTTAAAGATATCTTATATCTCAAGTATCCACAGGATATAGGGCAACCAGTGCAAATATGGGATCTTACAGGGCGCATGCCTTTGCAGGTACAGCCTAATAGTGATGGTCAGCTGGACCTAAGTACACTTTCTAAAGGTGTTTACAGACTGCATCTTGGTACTTGGAGTGAGATGATTGTGAAGGAATAATTGTTGACTGCTCGGATGTTTCCAGCGATCCATATAAGAATGGGATTGTTTTGATGATGATGCGTGTGTATGATGTTAGTCCCGTAGGGACGGTCGAAATAACAGCTATGGGTTTCAACCCATGGGGCCTTGTCCTCATCAATAATCATGAAAATGGGTGCCTATATGTTCAACAGGACTAAAGTTCCGCCCTAAATATCGGTCGTCCCTATGGGACTTATAACCTGTTTCTAGTTCTTAGCCAAGCCTAAAGTATCCTCTACTAACTTAAGGCTTGCTTTTCGGCTAAAGCCAATTTGAATTTTTGTTTTGATCCACGGGTTGAAACCCATGACAATTAAAGTTTTAAACTTTGGCAAGGTTATCCAATTCAAAATTCAACACTTATAATTCAAAACTCCAGCACAGCTGGGAAACTAGCAAGCGCATTGTACTTTCAATCCTTCTGGGCTTGACTTAGTACCTTCGGTAGCATAGCCATCGAGCTTCCACCATTCTAGCCCACCTATAAGTTCCTTCACCTTAAAGCCCAGTTTGGTCATATTCAAGGCGCCTTTAGTAGAGGCATTGCAGCCGATCCCATCGCAATACACCACATACAAGACCTCTCTATCCAAATGTTTTGTGCTTTCTGCACACATCTCCCTATGAGGGATATGTAAGGCATTGGGTATGTGCTCTATTTCAAATCCCTGTAGCCTTCTGGCATCGAGAGGCATCACCTTTTCACCTTGGTTCAAAGCCTCAAACAAGTCAGAAGGATCCATTTCAAAGGCCAGTTTGTTTTGGTAATGTTTCATTTGTGCTTCCATACGCAATGACGTTTTTGATTTGTTGATGTCACAAAACTAGTATAGCCTTCTTTACCATAAAAACGAAAAGAATTCATTATATACATGGTTTATTTTCATGCAAATCTGAACGTGCAATTTCGTTTCTTTGTGAATAATTGTTTGATAAATGGAGATAAGACATTTGCGATTGATCAAGGCCATTGTTGAAGAAGGCAGCATTACCAAAGCCATAGATACCTTACATTTAACACAGTCTGCACTCAGTCACCAGCTTAAGGAAGCCGAATACCAAATCGGCACTAAGATTTTCCTGCGAGTCAACAAAAAACTGATTCTGACCAAAGCCGGGGAGAAGCTCTATGCAACTGCCAACGAAATCTTGGCCAAACTCTCCGAGACCGAGAAGGAAATCAAACAAATGGTATTCGGCGAAGTAGGGGAGATTAGAATCAGTACTGAGTGCTATTCGAGTTATCATTGGCTGCCCGCAGTTTTGAAACAATTTCAGCTTTTGTATCCTAATATCGAATTGAAAATCGTAATGGAAGCCACGCATTACCCTCTGCAAAAACTCTTGGCTAATGTATTGGATATTGCCATCGTGAGTGACCTTGTTAAAGATGACAACATAAAGTACGAAGAGCTCTTTCAAGACGAGATGCTCATGGTCGTATCCGAAGACCATCCATGGGCGCATAAGAAATATGTGGTTGCAGAAGACTTTGTGAATGAGCATCTCATCATCCACTCCTTGCCTTTGGAGACTGTTACAGTGCATCAATTTCTCTTGGCTCCCGCCAAAGTAAGCCCTAAGAAAATAACGCCTTTGCCGCTTACAGAAGCTTCCTTGGAGATGGTGAAGGCCAACATGGGTGTAATGTCCATGGCAAAATGGTCACTACAGCCTTATTTGAAAAACAACAGCATCAGGGCGGTGAAGATTGGTAAAAATGGCTTGAAGAGAAAGCATTACATTGCTACCATGAACCACAAAACCTATCCTGAATATTTCCAACACTTTATATCGTTTTTACAAACGGAAATCAATCTCCAATGGAATACCTGATCAGGCCCTGTGAAGAAAAGGATTTGCCAAGACTAGTGGAACTGTGCCAAAAGCACGCAGCACATGAACAGCATCCATACGATGCCGAAGGTAAGGAACTGTTACTGAGCAAGGCCCTTTTTTCAGAGAAGCCATCACTTTATTGTTTGGTCGTAGCACTTGGTGACGAGCCGCAGGGTTATGTCAGTTATACCCTTGACTTTTCTACTTGGGATGCTCGTCCATTTTTACATATGGACTGCTTGTACTTGGAGCCAAACATCAGAAGTTTAGGTATAGGAGCGATCATCACAGATAAACTTAAAGCAATCGCCAGAGAGAGAGCTTGCGTGAATATACAATGGCAAACCCCAATATGTAACGAAGGAGCCATTAAGTTCTACTATCGCATCGGTGCCACAGGCAAAGAAAAACTGAGATTCTTTATGGATTTGTAATGCTGATGCAAGAAGTCAGAAAACTTTTTATGACTTCTTGCGTCGATCGAGAGGGTTCTCGCATTGATTGCATACCAATAACTGTCTACTGAAAACTCTCAACTTCTACTATAAACTAAATAAATCTCCTAATTTTATATTTTATTAGCTATAAACAGATATACCTATGAGCTTTAAAGTCATTCATTCAGCACTCAATACCGAAAAAGAGACAAGCGATTTGATGTCTCTCCTCAATCATTATGCTACCGATATTATGGGAGGAGGAGAAGAGTTGTCGCCTTATGTACAGGAACATTTGATCAGCCGTTTGCAAAAAAGGACAGATGCTGTAATCGTGTTGGCATATCATGAAGAGATAGCGATAGGTTTGGCCATTAGTTTTGAAGGCTTCTCCACGTTTTATGCAAAGCCTCTATTGAATATTCATGATTTTGTAGTGCGCAGCGACTACCGAGGCCAAGGTATTGCCAAGCTGATGTTGGACAAGGTAGAAGCCATTGCCAAAGAAAGAGACTGCTGTAAGCTAACACTTGAAGTATTGCAGGGCAATACGAGGGCTCAGAAAGTATATATTGACTTTGGGTTCGATAATTATCAATTAGAAGACAGTATGGGCCATGCGCTCTTTTTACAAAAGAAATTAGGATGAAATCGGTAATCAAGCTTTTCAAGAATCTTACTTTTTGGGTACTTACGGCCATTGTTGCGGGCGTATTGTTGGGACATTTTGCACCAGATACGGCCGTGAAAATGGAAGGTTTGGGCAAAGCCTTTATCTCGGTCGTCAAACTGTTCATAGCTCCCATTATTTTTTTAACAATTACCGTGGGCATCAGCAATATGGGCGACTTAAAAAAGGTGGGGAAGGTTGGTGCAAAATCAATCCTTTATTTTGAGATCGTAACCACCGTCGCACTTTTGATCGGTATAGCGGTCTCGTATCTTTTTCAGCCAGGAGTTGGCGTCTCTGTAAATTCAGTAGCAGGTGGCGATGTATCACAATACCAAAAAAGAGCCGAAGTATTTAGTTGGTGGACGTTTTTTAAAGACAATATCACCATTCAAGTATTAATACTCGCGATCTTGTTGGGCGTTGGACTGAATTATTATTCTAAGAAACAGCAGGTCATAGACTTTCTCAGCAGGATTTCTAAATATGTTTTTAAAGCCCTGCATTGGGTTATGATCTTTGCACCACTGGGAGCCTTTGGGGGTATGGCTTTTACCATCGGTAAATATGGTGTAGACACTTTATTGCCTCTCATGAAGCTCATGTTCAGTGTGTATGCCACTATGGCGATATTTATATTCGGGATTTTATATTTGATCATGCGATACTATAAAGTAAGCTTATGGTCTTTTCTCAAGTATATCAAAGCAGAACTTTTGGTAGTATTGGGGACCTCGTCTTCCGAGGCGGCGCTACCTTCACTAATGGAGAAGCTGGAGCGTATGGGCTGTGCGAAACCTGTAGTCGGCTTAGTGGTACCTTCAGGCTATTCATTTAATTTGGATGGCACTACAATCTACCTTTCCATGGCCACACTTTTTCTATCACAAGTATATCAGGTCACCTTGAGTCTAGAGCAGATGTTCACGATCATTGGAATCCTTATGGTTACCTCCAAAGGGGCAGCAGGGGTGACAGGCAGTGGCTTTGTGGTTTTGGCATCTACGCTTACGGCCATTAAAGTCATCCCAATAGAAGGGCTTGCCTTGTTGTTAGGTGTAGATCGTTTCATGTCAGAGGCAAGATCTATAACCAATTTTATCGGTAATGGCGTAGCCACAATCTGGATAGCAAATAATGAGGCAGCCTTTGACCGAGAAAAGATGCATAAGGCTTTTGAGGAATAAGAGCGAAAAAGTGAGCCTCTTTTTATTCGTTTCATGGGATTTTTAATTTGGTTTTAGGGGATAGTTCGATTAAATAGAGGCTTTGTTGATTCATAATTAATTTGGCTTTTTAAAGCTAATTTTCTTTGTAAGAATTCCTAAGAGTTCTTATCTTGCGTCAATTTTTAAATAATTTAATTTGATTCTTTATGCAAAAGTTCTCCTTGTTCTTGATTATTTCTTTGTCTTTGTTTTCTTGCAAGAAATCATCTTCTGATCCATCACCATCGTCTTCTGGTCCTAATTTAACATTCGAAAAAGGATCCAATAGAATTACAGCAGATACAACAATTGATATTAGCCAGTCTGGCAAGTACTACATTGTATTCAAGATG
Organism: uncultured Cytophagales bacterium; assembly: GCA_945957555.1. Lineage (GTDB taxonomy): Bacteria > Bacteroidota > Bacteroidia > Cytophagales > UBA9547 > CAMFLX01. The sequence continues at coordinate 31,149 of CAMFLX010000029.1, read as the reverse complement.
GAAAAAAATGGAGTGAGTCTTAAGTCTGCGTCGGTTTATGCCAATGGAAAGGAACAATCCTTTGGTTTTATGTATATGGATGATTTTTCACTGTATCCGGGTTTTTATGATCAGAAAATTCTTGATTCAATTAAGGTTGTACAAATTGGCGGAGCAGATAGTGTTGTTTATAAATTTACAGTAAAAGGTGCTGATGATAAAATAACTGAAAAAAGTATTAAGGTTACTATTGATGATCCTATAGGTTCCACTACATATTCAAGTTATATAACAATGGACGATACCTCGAATATACATGAGCCATATCCAGCAGTAAACTTTTTTTCATTAAGCAAAAGAAAGGGTTATTATGAAACTGTGGCAAATAACTATTCGACAGATATAGATATTGCTTATGTTTATGATAACGGTAGGAAATATATTTGTTCTCCTACCGATGCTAAGGCACAAGCCTTATATCCTTTTATAAAAACGTGGTCCAAGGTAAAAGTTACTAAATTTGCAGTTACTAAATTGACATCTGACGATTATAAAAAAGCTACTGGTGCCGATATCGTAAAATATGCTAAAGATGCAGGGGTAGAGACGGGTGCTTCCAATGGAGAGATTACTGACCCTTATACAATTATTGCTTGGAAAACAGAAGACGGAAAGTATGCTTTATCCTATATGGGCTTTGGTGCGTTTACTGTGGCATCAGTAAACTATAAAGTGGCAACTCAGTATTAATAATTGCAAAATTCCATAAAAGGAGGCTGTCCCCAAAAATCAGCCTCCTTTTTGTTTTTTCATAAATAGCTTATTGAAAATCAAATATACATATCCGCCAGGCTAGCAGGGACATTCTGATGCTTTATAAAAGACCTGCTATACATCATTAGCAGGCGTAGAGTATATGGGGTATGGAATTGCAGGTTTTGATTAGACATAATTACACTAATATTTCAACAGCTTTAAAATAAGGATTCTCAAAAAGTTTACTGCTCTGAAATTGTTTCAGTATATCAACAAATTTCTATTAGGATTTTTGCATTCAAATGATTTCATTCCGATCAATGAGTTTTTAAATAAAAAATGTTTAAGATCGCCAAGATGTACAGAATCACTGTTTGATTGTAGATACTTATATGGATCCCTGTTTACGTTTTGCCCAAATGGGTTCGGTGTATAAACGCTTTCTTAGGCTTAGGGCTTGAGCCGGAGCGAGCTCGTTTCCCTGTAGAATAGTTTTTTTGTTTTGATCAAATAATATTTACATTTATGGATTGTTCAATATTATTAAAGCAATTACGTATGGTAAAAAAATTACAATTTTTATGTGTGGCAATGGGCTTAGGCTTCAGCTCATTTGCATTGAATCACAAGGTGAGTATTAAGCCAGTAGGTGCTCCAGCAGTGGCAACATTTGATCAAACAGATGTAACAGTAGCTGTGAACGATTCGGTAACTGTAACTAATGCTACGAGTATAACAATACTTTTGGCGATTGAAGGATTTCCAACCTCTTTACCATTAGCGGCTGGTACTTCGATTTCGTATTCTCCAACTACTTCAGGTTATGGTACATTGAAAATCAATATGACCTCTACAAATCCAATAACCTTGCCAGCGAGTACAACACCTTTGGTTTTGAGAGAACCAGGTGGAGTAGGTTTGTTGGATACGGATAATGATGGTATTCCTGATATTGGAGAAGTGGAATTGGGTACTAATCCCAAAGATCCAGATACCGATGCTGATGGTGTAAATGACGGAGTAGAAGTAGGGGTTCCTGGCTATGATATGGATACGCTTACTCAAACAAACCCATTGATTGCTGATACGGACAAAGGTGGTCTGTCAGATGGAAAGGAAGATAAGAATGGTAATGGGAAAATTGATTCTGGAGAAACAGATCCTAACGATGCCGGAGACGATGTGGTTACAAGCCTGAGCAGTGGCCAAGTTTTGACTGAAGAATTGACTTTGTATCCGCAACCAGCAACAGGCACTGTATATGTTACAGCTTCTGGTGCTTATAAAATTTTTAATACACAAGGTGTATTGGTTAATGCTGGTGACTTGATTGCAAACCAATTGGATATTTCATCTTTAGATGCAGGTGTATATCAGTTGTTAGTAAACAATAAAGTAATGAAATTGTTGGTTAAGTAATTCGGCTATCTATCTGTTCAAAATACAAGAAGAGACTACTCGCAAGGGTAGTCTCTTCTTGTTGGTAGCAAACAAACAAGCATCGTCTAATTGACGATGCCTGAATTTTACCGTAATACCATGAAAAACCCTTCTTCTTGGAAAGAAGCGCTATACTTACATGACTTGAATTTATGTATATCGGTTGCCTGAGTGGATACAAAATGTTTTTGCGAAGGTTAATTGAGGTGGCTACATCAATACGGTGTCTCGTGTAAGATGGTTGGTCGATGTTGTTCTAATACCAAGAAGTGAATAATGTAGATACAGGTGTCTGTAATAAACTTAGAGTTGTGCCTACTTAATTCCTAGTGATTTTGTGAGTCAAGTATTTTTGATTTTTATACAAAACTCTAATTATGTAAATGCCTTCAGTTTGGGTACTTAAATCCAGAGTTTGATGAGTTGAGCTCATAATCTCATGTCCTAGATTATTGTATAGGGTTGCAGATATGGCTTCATCACCTAAATAAATCAAGCCTTCAGTCGGATTGGGATATACGGTGGTTTTGTTTTGGGTATATTCATTTTCTGTGATAGACGTTTGAATCTTACAAGTGTCGGACCATACCGCTAAAGGATCTTTTTTGAATTGGCTATTGTTGATGACGCTGTCAACTTCATATACGCATATTGTCTTTAGATCGGTATTAGAATTACAAATCAATGATTTTAATGCCAAATTCTGGGTTACATTTAAACTGGACAATTGGTTGGATTGGCATAATAGAAAGTTGAGTACTGTGTTTTGAGTTACATCAAGTTGGGAGATTTGGTTAGAGTAGCATTCTAGCGATATCAAAGACTTGTTCATGGTAACATCGAGGCCTCCAATTATATTATAAGGACAAGACACATAGAGTAATGCTATGTTTTTGCTCAAATCCAAAGAAGCAATCTTGTTTTGATCGCATTTGAATGTTTGTAGTGCAATATTTTTACTAATGTCTATAGTGCTGAAATCGTTATAGAATATATACAGTTCTTTAAGACTCGTATTTTGGCTCAAATCTAAGGTTTTCAATGCATTGATGCCACAATCTAAATATGTCAATGAAATGTTTTGTGTAATGTCTAAGGTCTCTAATGCATTAAAACTACAATCAAGGTATTCTAATGCCTTATTTTTGCTGATGTTAACAGTGCTGAGCTGGTTGGAGGAACAATTTAATCGAGTAAGGTTGGTGAAAACCTCAATACCGCTCAAATCTGATATGTCTTTATTGTCTATATCGAGAGTAGTGACTTGTTTGGCTTCAGAGATTTGGATGAGTCCATCGTTATTAGCATCAACTAATGCGTCTCGCAATGCGGTCAAAAAATTATTGTCAGGAATATTTACCGTCTGCGCCTGTAGGCTGACCATCATACAAAACGCACCCAGAAATATGTAAATGATTCTTTTCATAATGTTATTTAGAGTTTTACGTTAAATGTGGAGATAAATGTTGCCATAAACCAAACATTTTTTTAACTATGATCCAACCTTTCATGAAAAGCTCATGACCCAATAGCATCTTATAGTTTGAAGATTTGATACGGAAACAGTCGCTGGTAAGTTTACAAAAATAAATATATTCTAATGTGTACAGGTTGTAATTAATAGTATGGATGTGTACTCTTTTGTAATTAAATCAGTGCTGCCATGAAAATTTGTTACATAATACAGGAAAGAGATAATATGGAAGTATTGAGATGGAAAATAGATTTATCTCAAAATCTGGATCAAACAAACGGAAAACAAAAGGATAGCAACTCCATATTCCAATACTAAAGTGATGATTTTATTGTTTCTTTTCATTGCTTTGGAAATCTATACTGTTGATTACTAAAATAACTTTTGTAAATGTACGAAGTCAATTCTGAAGGAATTCTGAATACTGCTTAATGCTTATAGGTATTGGGAATACGTAGATATTAAAAACAAAAAAGCCCCAAACTCTGGGGCTTTTCGAATAGGGGTTTGAGGCTACTTTTTACTTAATAAAAAGCTATTGAATTTTTCCTTGGTCGAAGGAAATGTAAATTGGTCATTCAATAGATAGTACTTGTTCTTTTCGGTACAATTGGTGTATACTATTTGGGCCAACTGTAATTTGTCGTCGTCAAATGATGCACAGGCTATTATGTTTTTTGCCTGATTTAGGCTCACGCAGTTATTGTTCATGATGTTACAGGCAACTTTTGTAAAGCTTCGGTCCATTGATGCAGACTTTAGTTGAGCCAAGGCTTCTTGAAAATCTGCATCAGGCATTGTAGTGGTGCAATTTAGAGTTTGGATCGTAGTTGAATTTTCCGAGGACGTAGTATTGGTTTTTGTCCCAGCTTTAAAGTTCTCTTCCTCTTCTATATAGTCATTTTTACCATTGTTGTTCTCATCTTTAAATCTGCGACCAATGACTGTTGTTGTAACCATTTTGATCGAATATTTATCCTTTTTCTTTTTAATAACATAAGTGTTTTTGTACACTTCACCTGTCATAAAGCTGAATACCGTGAGTTTGTCGTCAATGGGTTTCAGTTTGCTGTCAGCAAAGAGGATTTTTACTTTGGCCCCATCTTCGTTACATTTATCTAAAACAACTTTAGCAGCAGGGTTCTCATTGATTTTACTTCCATTCACGATAAGCCAAAACTTCTCTCCAGCTTCAGTAAAGATTGTAAAGCCTCCTTGTAGCTTTTTTTCATCTGAGTTAGAAGTTGTCGAGGTAGAGGTTTGTGTTGTTTCTTCCTTTGGTTTTTCTTTCTGTTCTGTTGTCGGCTGGCTTTTGGCATCATGCTCTTTGAGTACAGTAGCTACTTTTGTTTTCTTGATTTCAGTACCTTGAGGAGCGAAAGAAATTTGTCGACCATAAATGAGCTTTACATCTAGTTTTTTGTCTTTTAAGGTAGGGACTTGGTCTGCATAGTCCAATATCTTGTCTGCCATTTCATCGGCTTTCTTTTTGTAAGTACAGTTGATTTTTGTGAATTCACTTGCCGATACGATCTCCAAATCTCCTCCAAAAGCAGGGTCTTGTTTGAGTTTTGTACGCAAGTCTCTCAAATCTCTATAAGTACCGCTACTGTAAAACCTAATTTCAAAAGGCGTCCCGTTGTTTATCCACCCTCCAATATAGGCACTAAAGGTGTTGAGAAGCGAATCCATGTCACTTTGAAGGGCAGAGGCAATGCCAGGTTGGTTTACATTGTTATTACCCTCTTGCCAATTACCTTGTAAGCTTATAGAGCCTAAGCCTTCTCCTGTGCAGTTGTCCAGAGTAATGGCATCCACGATGACGCGACTTTTAATTCTGGTATCAAACTGCTCACTGATCGTTTCTTTACGGATATTTTTGATCAATATGAGAAATTGAGCGTCCGCAAGCAGTGCTAGTTGCTGTGCATAAGATACTCCAGAGGTGTCTTGATCACCCAGCATTAACAAAGTTTCTCTTTGTAGTGAGGCAAATCGTGTTCTGTCAATGTATCTGTATTTTTTAGAGGCGAAATATTTATTGATTTGGTCCAATACAAAGTCATAATCACTTTTTTCGGAGTTATTAATACTCCTTAAATCGTACATGGCCAAGAAACGAACACCGCCAACTCCTTTTGCCAGCAGGTTGAAGTCTGCTTTAAGTGGGGTGGTGGTTACGTCTGCTTTTACGGCAACTTCATAGTTCTCTCCATTTTGCTTTTCACTAACAATTGTGTAGGATTTGATATAGCCTTGAGTATTGGTCGCAATTGCATCGCTGATGACCATAAAGTTTTCGACGGAAGTTTGAGACGAAAGAGCCACCCCGACAGCTTGCGATACTGCATTTCTGAGCGCATCCTGAAGCGCATCATTTCTTCCAACACCTAGGCCTTTGGCCTCAACTGTTTTGATTTCTTGCGCATTGCTCGCCAGCATAGCAAAGCTGAGGAGTAATAATGTAAAAAGTTTCTTCATAATGAAATAAGAGATGGAATGGCTTATAAGAATAGCATTGCAAATTTGCCTATTTTTTTAGCAGCTGTTGCGATTTTGTCCCAATTGATTTTCTTCTTAATCTTATCACTCACTACGAACTTTCCGTTGGAGTTTTGGATGATATCAATAACTTCTACACCTTTTTTGAAGTTAGCCGCTTTGGCAATGTCTTTGCCCAATTGTAGATATTGAGGGAATTTTCCTTTTTTAGGGTCGTAAAACTTAGATAAGTCCAATACCAGATTGCCAGTAGAGTCAGTTATAACAGGGAAAAGAGAAGGATCTATTTTTTTTCCGTTAAGATTAAACACGAGAGGCTTCATCTCTGCATCGCTTCCTGTACCAGTGGTGGAGGTATTCGCCACGGGAGGTGTGGTTTTTTTTGTGGAATCTACGCTAGTGGTTGAGCTTTCTGTAGTTGTAGTTGTTGGGGTTGCGCTTTTGGTTTCTCTTGCAATTATTTTCTCCATAGAGTCTGCTACAACAGGAGCAAGGCCGTCAGCACTGTATAGTGCTATGTGCATAGTTACTTGCACTAGTCCATCTTTTACGGTTGCATCACCTACTTGTGTAGCACCTTTCACAACACCTTCAACTCTGCTTTGGATTTTATCACTAGTTGTGATCATGTCTTCAACCGTAGTTTCTCCTACGATATTTACACCTTTAATGATCTCTAACAGATTTCTCTGAGCCTCTACTATAGCACCTCTTGTTGCCATCGCCTTAGCTTGGGCTTTGTTTTTGAAACGCACCGTATCTATTACGGATTGTCCTTTGGCTTCTATAAACTGCTGAGTCCAGTTAATGGAGCCATTTGCCAACTTTTCAACAACAGGCTTGCTACCTTTGATAAGATTATCATAAGAGGGAAGTGATGCTACTTTTTTTTGACTGTAAACAACTGTGGATAATAGGGTCGCGAGGACCAAAAGTATATTGTTTCTCATGAAAAATTAATTTTAAAAAATCATTTTCTTTTACGAGGAGTAATGCAAAAGGTTAAGTTCTGAGGTTTGTTAATGGGTTGGATTGTTTGGAAATGAAAAGGGACAACAATATAAGTATGTTGTCCCTTTTCATTATTGAAAATTTGATGATTTATTTCACAATCATAATTTTAAGGAATCTCGGCACATCATCTGTTGTTACCTGAATCGTGTAGAGTCCTGAAGGGAAGTCACTAGCATCTATGGTTGCCGTTTTGGACGTAGCTGTAATAGACGAGACGAGAACACCCTGAGGATTTGTAATGTGGATCATACTGCCTGATTGTGTGCCTTCAATATTGAATTCGTTTTGAGCTGGGCTTGGGAACACATTCAGTTCTTGGTCTTGGCTTAAGATCACTTGACCTTGAGTATTGAATGCATGGTCTTTTCTCTCAAAAGTTTTGCCGAAAGCGGTGATTCTTAGTGGTTCTGAAATGGCAGAGCAGCTGTCTGTTTTGATAGACAAGAGCTGATAGGTGCCATTGTAGTAGATTCTTAGACTTTTACCTGTTGCATTGGCAATAGGAAGCCCGTTAATGAGCCACTGTAATGCTGATCCTTGAAAGTCAGTTGAGATATTAGTGATAAAAACAGATGAATCTTGACTGTTAAATTTAATTTCAAGTGCAGGATTTATCTTGCTGGTAGTTTTGACCATTATGGTGTCTTTAGAAAAGATCGAACATCCTGTTGTAGAGTCGAATGCCAAGAATGAATATATACCACTAACATGAATAGGAATTGATTTTCGATATTCACTGATTACATTCCTGTCGTTAAAGTACCAAATGTTTGAAAAATCAGTTACAGGCTTATTATCTTTTGTTGTAAACTGAACGAAGAGAGTGTCAATACCAAAGCATTTGTCAAGCGCAGGTTTTTTTACAAAGAAATTTGTATTGTATGAGAAATCGCAAGCCTCTACAGAGACAGGTCTTCTGTAGAATTTTAAACCAGGGAAATCGGTGTTGCTGACAACTACGCTATATTTTCCAGTATCCGAATTTGCAAAAAGTTTCTTAAACGTTTGCTCTGTGGCACTTTGTATATTTAGATTTTCATACGTTTGTGATGCCGTACTGTATTTTTGCCATTGGTATTGAGTGTTGTTACCGGTGAGTGTGGTCGTCATACTCAAGAAACTGCCTTCAGCAGGTCTTATGGTGTAATGCTTATCAATACTATCATACTGTGGGGCGTAGGAAGCACTTACTTTATTGAATAAAGTAGCATAAGGCTCCAGATCGATAAAATCTAAGTGATTGTCCTGTACTAGCAGTTTTAAACCTTTATTTAGAGGAAGTACTGGTAGACTTGTAACGCCTGAATTCTTTTCTGTACCATCTACATTGTTTGAATCGATGGCAAAGTATTGAAGTTGACTTAAAGCGCTTAAGTCTACCGAGGGATCGCCTTTAAACTTATTGTTTCCTAAGTCAACAGCAACAAGGCCAGCGTTGGATTTTAAATTTGCAAATCCAGCGTTTAATGAGTTATGGGCCAAGTAGAGACTATCTAGATTAGTCATCACGGCTAAATTTGGGATACTATTGCTTAAATTATTGTTTGACGCGTTTAGGTATTGCAATTCGACCAGAGTTCCCAAATTCGGTAAGGAATCTTTGAACTGGTTGAAAGAAATATCTAAATGTTTCAAATGTATTAAGCTATCAATGTTGGAGATTTTTGAAGTGTTTAGTTGATTGGCTGAAAGATTCAGGAACTTTGTTTTAAGATCCTTTGCGCCATTTTTTGAAACTCCAAAGTGTAGAATCGCATTGTGACTCAAATCCAAATAGAATGGGGCGTCATGGATAAAGTAGAGACTATCTGCGAAAGCATTATATGAGAAGTTTACAGAATCAAGGTCGCTGTAACTATCAAAAACAATGCTTCTTTTGTATTGGATTGTGTTTTTAGACAGATTTAATGTCTTGATCGTATTTGAAATCGTGCTTAAATCTGTTTCAATAGAATCTAATGAGTTACTTGACAGATCTAGTGCCTCCAATTGTGATAAGTTTTCTAGTTCAGAAAGAGTGCCGTTTAAGTTTTTGTTAGGCAATCTGATTTCTGTAACATGTCCACATGCCGTTTTTATTCCCTTCCAGGTGCTTGGGTCATTGCTTTTATACACTGTTTGCGTGCTTGGGAAGTTGTTGATAATCATATTTGCAATGATCGCGGAGTCAAGTGGCACTATGTATCCTACACCTGAGCCTGCTGAAGCGATTTTGACAATAATCGTATCTGATACTGGCAAGCAAGATCCGTTTTTGTCAGAAGTTGCAATGAATGTGATTTTTCCAGCAGTGACATCTGTGGCTAATATGTTATAAGAAGCAGAAAGGGAATCTGTTTTGTTGATAGAGCCTGCACCTGTACCTGTCCACAGTACAGCACCTGTATTTGATGTCCCTACTAGTGATATGGTTTTGGAGGATTCACATACGGTTTGGTCCGCTCCAGCTGATACCACTGCTTGCGTGCTTACATTGGCTTTTACAGGAGTTCTGGACTGAGAGATGCAACCTTTATTTTCAGCTTCTGCATAGTAGAGAGCATTGCTTGAGATGACTGGGGTGGTAAATGTTTGCCCTGTATCTAAAGCCAGACCGCCAGTGCTTGTATTGAACCATTTGATAATACCTGCGGAAGGTATTGCTGAAATATTTGCTTTTCCAGTATTGCAGATATTGCCATTAATGATACTGGTGATCGTAGGTAGGGTACTGTTGATATCCATGAATATGGCCTTGGAGCTTACTGTTTTGGTCGTTACACAGGAGTTGCTGGATGTCATCTGGCAAGATATCAGATCGGCATTGCTTAATGAGTCAGACGTAAATGTAGAACTGGTCGCATCTGCGATTGCGGTATTGTTGCGAAGCCATTGGAAGCTTGGATTTGAGCCTCCATTAGAAGAGTTGGCTTTAAACGTTACCATAGTTCCTTTGCAGACCACCGTGTCAGAAGCGGTAATGCTGATGGATGAGATCACATTTGTTCCAACAGTAAGTGTTGCTGGATTGCTCAGCGCATTAGGTGTACAACCATTACTGATGATAGCTGTATATTTTTTATTGTTTTGAGCGCTATTTACGCCTGTTAAAGTCAGCGTATCGTTTTGTGTGCCAGAATAAAGACCGCCATCATTAATGTTTACGCCATTTTCTTGCCACTGATACGAGATTCCCGTTCCTGTTGCGGCAATGCTCAAGTTTACACTTCCTCCTGTACATGTGGTATTGTCCAAGGGGTGTGTCAAGATCTTGGGTAAGGTTTTTACAGTAAGGAGTGCGGCATTACTTACTACACTTGGGGCACATGTTCCACTGATAGATACACTATATAAGTTGTTGTCTTGAGAGCTTGCTACTGCATTGATTTTGAAACTAGAGCTATTGGCGCCTGCAATATCTTTTCCGTTTTCCTTCCATTGGTAACTCAGTCCTGCACCATTGGCGACAACCGAGAAGGTGGCTGTACTTCCTTCACAGGCGGTTAACGCTGTTGGTGGTGTTGATATGTTTGGAGCAGTATTTATTGAAATTGGTATTCCATTAGAGAGCGCAGAGTCTATAGCGATACAAGTAGCATTAGATTTGACGAGTACCGATACGATATCGTTGTTTGCTAGTGCATTGCTGCTGAATGTGTTCGAACTTGTATAGGTGCCTTTATTGCTGCCATTTATTTTCCAAAGGTAAGTTGGTGATGATCCTGCGTTTATAGCTGTTGCTGTAAATGCAGCGTCCGTACCTTTACAAATACTTGTTGATGCGGTAGTTATTCCTACTGTTGGTGTTAAATTGGGGTTTACAGTCATCGTTATGGTATACGATGAATTTACAGTTGTACTTGTAAGACAGCTTGCATTTGATGTTAGAACAGCAGATACCACATCCCCATTTACAAAACTAGAACTCGAGAAAGTATTGGAAGAAGAGGCAATGCCAGTATTAGTGCCATTCACTTTCCATTGTATGCTAGGGTTATTGCCACCGTTAGTATAAGTCGCAGTAAAAGTGACATTAGTGCCAGCGCAAATAGTTGGATATGGTGTGGTAATGATTAAAGTCGGAGTTGAATTCGGATTTACAGCAGTGACAATTTTATTCGATTTTGCGGTGCCGGTACCGAGACAATTGGCGTTTGAAGTTAAAACCGCAGAAACTGTATCACTGTTTTTGAGAGCGGTGGTGGTAAATACAGCGCTGTTGGTTCCTGATGGAGTATTGTTAATGAACCATTGAATCCCTGGGGCGGTACCACCATTGGTGGTTGTCGCTGTGAATGTTACAGAAGTGCCAGAACAGATTGCTCCAGATGCACTACTGGTAATATTAACAGATGGAGTAATCGTGTTATTAACCACTACGGTAACATTTGTTGATGTTGCTGTGGCCGGTGATGCACAAGCAGCTACTGAGGTCATTACGACGGATATTGCATCATTGTTGGTAAGCGTACTACTAGAAAAAGTACTGCCAGTGGCCCCCACCACATTTGCCCCATTGATCCTCCATTGATATCCAGGAGTCGTACCCCCATTGGTAGGATTTGCCGTAAATGTTGCCAAGGCTCCTGCGCAAATTGTAGTAGTAGGGGTAGTAATTGCTACAGATGGTACAATGCTGGCATTGGTGGTTACTACTGGTGTTGTGGTCAAGGCAACATTAGCACAGCCAGGTATTGAAGCCATTATGCTTAGCGTGTAAGGACTTGTACTGGTTAGTGCCGAAGTTGTGATGGCAAGATTGCCCGTAGCTGTTGCTGTTTTTGTACCCAGTATTGTGTTGCTTTGGTCTCTTACTGTATAAGAGATTCCGTTAGTAGCAGCAATAGTTACCGTACTGCTGCTGTTGAGGCACACAGGTGAAATTGCCGTTACAGATGCGGAAGGGTTTTGTAGTGGATTTACCATGACATTTGGCGTATTCGTTAAAATGACGTCACTGCAACCAGCGGCGGAAGCGGTGATCTTCAGCGTATACACGGTGGGGGCAGTTAGAGCCGATAAAGCACTGGTAGTAATATTGATGTTTCCATTGGCTGTTGCAGTAGCTGTCCCCAATATCGCATTGCTCTGATCTCTGACAGTGTATGTGATGCCACTTGTTGCAGCAATTGTGACTACGCTTGAACTGCCGCTACATATTGGAGAAGTGGCTACTACAGAAGTGGCTGCGTTTTGTACGGGATTAATAGTGACAATTGGTTTCGTAGTAAGTGGTACATTGTTACAGCCCACAATACTCGCCGTGATGTTTAATGTGTCTTTGATTACAGCTCCAGAAGCTGTCAATATGCTTGTATTGATATTCAAATTGCCAGTACTGGTGGCAGTTGCTGTCCCTAAAATATTATTAACTTGATCCTTTACAGTGTAGGTAATGCCATTGATGGCGGCTACAGTTATTATGCTTGTATTTCCAGAACATATAGGAGAACTCGCTGTAACAGTTGCAGTTGCTGTTTGGAGCGGATTTACTTGTACTGTAGGTTTTGTAGTTAATACAACATTGTTACATCCTGCTATCGAAGCTGTAACTGTCAAGGTGTATATCGTCGGTCCTATAGATGCATTTAATGTACCAGTTGTTATGTTGAGAATCCCACTTGCATTAGCAAGCGCACTTCCGATGACGGTATTGTTTTGGTCTCTAACTGTATAAGTTATTCCGGGGGTCGCAGCTATAGAAATGATACTTGGTGATCCAGAACAGATGGGTGATGTAGCTGTTACTGTAGCGCCAGCTGCTTGCGCTGGATTTACCACAACAACAGGTTTCGTGTTTAGATTTACAATATTACATCCTGGGATGGAAGCTGTTATGTTTATGGTATCCTTTACTGGCATGGAAGGTGCCAAAAGGTTAATGGTATTAATGTTAAAATCGCCATTGCCAGTAGCTATGCCAGATCCCAGATTGTTGCCGTTCTGGTCTTTGAGCATATAGGTAACCCCGCTGGCTGCATTGATAGTTACAATACTTGCAGTACCATCACATACAGGGCTAGTCGCGGTAACGCTGCTGCTTATGTTGGGTGAATTATTAACGGTCATTGTAATGACATTAGAAGTTGCAGTAGCTGTCGTAACACAGGTTTCATTAGATGTAAGGACAGCAGATACTTTATCGTTTGTAAGGAGTGTTGTGCTTGTAAAACTATTGCCACCCGTCCCAACATTTGTTCCATTGACTTTCCACTGGAAGGATGGCGCACTGCCCCCATTAGCCACACTAGCTGTAAATGTAGTGGCGTTGCCAGCACATACTGTTGTCGCAGGTGTAGATATTGATATGGTAGGTACTAGATTCGAGCCAGTAGTTACCGTAGTAGTATTGGAAGTTGCTGTAGTGCTACTCAAACATGTGGCATTAGAAGTTAGTATGGCATATACACTAGCCCCTCCGCTCACTATAGTAGTATACACACTTCCTGTGGTCGCCGTCACTGGTATGCTGTTCAGGTACCATTGATAAGAAGGTGTCGTGCCACCGTTCGTGGGTGTTGCAGTGAAAGTCACAGAGGAACCAGGACATACTGTAGTCGCAGGTGTAGAGACGATGACACTCGGACTCAGTTTTGGATTTACCGTAAATGTAATGTTTGAACTAGAGATGGTTGTAGTCGGAGTAGCGCATGTAGCATTTGATGTCAAAATTACCGATACAGCATCGCCATTTGCCAGAGTCGTGCTTGTAAAAGTGTTAACCCCAGAGTTGGTCCCAACATTGATACCATTGACTCTCCATTGATAAAGAGGAGCAGTGCCTCCATTAGTCGCTGTAGCTGTAACAGTGGCGGTGTTCCCAGCACATATTGTGGTTTGAGTTGAAGACAATGTAACCGAAGGTGTCACCACAGGATTCACTTTCATCGTTATGTTGCTTGCTGAAGTAGCTGTTGATGAGGTAACGCAGGTCGCATTGGAAGTCATTAATACCGAAATTACATCGTTATTTGCCAAGGTAGTGCTGGTGAAGGTATTGGTACTGCTTGCGACTCCAACATTGATGCCATTAATACGCCATTGATAAATCGGACTCGAGCCCCCATTGGTTGGTGTGGCCGTAAAAGTTACGGATGTTCCAGCACAAATAGTTGTTGCGGTCGAAGTCAAACTCACGGCTGGGGTGAGTAAGCTGTTTACCGTAACCGATGTGGTTGTAGATGTTGCCGTTTTAGGGGCAATACAGTTTGCATTAGAAGTCATCACAACGTATACCGTAGCATTGCTACTGAGGGTAGTTGTGAATGTCCCAGTAATCGTGGATGTGATTTGTGTGCCATTAAGATACCATGCGTAGTATGGAGATGTGCCGCCATTTACGGGCACGGCAGTAAAAGTAACAGAAGTTCCAGCGCACACATTTGTAGAAGAAGCGGTTATGCTCACGGAAGGTGTGGCTGGTGTAGTTATCGGGATAGGAACAGCAACCCTAGCAGACTTACAGCCCAGACTCGTACTGTCCATGATATAATAGGTAGTGCTTGCACTAAATGATGTATAATATGGGTTATAGTTAGGAGTGCCTCCGGTTGGGCTGGCATACCACCAAAACAACCCCACTGGTTTATCTGTACTGCGTAGCGTATCACTAGAGCCGGCACATACAGGTTTAATGGTTGGGGCTACAGGGTTTGGTGGGGTAATGTTCACCGTTACCGATACAGACGATCTTGAACTTTCACAACCATTTACGGCATTTGAAAGATAATAAGTGGTGGTAGTTACTATTGATGAGTCAATTTTAGGAGTGCCGGTAAGGGGCTTCCCTCCTGTGGCAATGTTATACCAATAAAGGGTGCCACTATAATTTTTAATGAATGTGTTGAGGTCTGGTGATTTACTGAATTGACAAATAGAAGCACTTGGTGGACTAAATACAGGCGCAGCTGGTATTGCATTTACAACAAATGAAATACTGGCTTTTGGACCCTCACAGCCATTGACATCGGTTTGTGAAACGTAATAAGTTGTAGTGCCTACTGTCTTTGTGGACGGTACCGGTGGTGTAGTGGTTCCTGTGCCTGTTAAGCTGGTGTACCATTTTAGCGATGTTCCTGTAGCTGTTAGTGTTGGTGCAGTGCCTCCCAAACAGGCAGAAACTGGGCTTGTAACAGTCGGTGCTGCAGGTAGAGGAAATACAGTTACTACTAGCGCAGCTCTAGGTCCCTCACAGCCTGTGATGGGATGCGTCTGTGATACGTAGTAGGTGGTAGTACCAGCAGTGCTGGTGCTTGGAGTTGGTGCCGCAGTACTTGCGGTGCCACCAGTAGCATTGGTGCCATACCAGTTAAGTGTATATGGGTATTGTCCCCCTGTCGTCGGGATGGTATAAGTGGAAGGTACCGCAGTTAGGACTGTTGCTGCTCCATTAAGACAATAGCCTACTGATGAAACTCCTGGAGCAGTTGGCAGTGCATAAATATTAACTGCTATGCTAGCTCTTGGTCCTTCGCAGCCAGTGCTCGTGTTGGTTTGTGAAACGTAATAATTTGTAGTTCCAGAAGTGCTAGATGAAGGTATTGTTGCAGTGTTGCTTGCGGTGCCTCCATTAGCATTAATACCATACCAATTAAGCGTTCCTCCGCCTTTTATATTGGATGTTGCCACCAATGGACTGGTTGTAGCTCCTTGGCAGTAATATACTGGGGTGGTTACATTTGGCAAAGCAGGGAGCCCATATACATATACTGGTATAGCCACTTTTTTGCTCTCGCAGCCATTCATGATTTGTGAAACATAATAGTAATATAGCCCTGGAGAAGTTGTATCCCTCACTATGTTGGGAGTGAGTGTAGCAATATTGGTTGTATCAGTACCATACCAAAGTAAGCTGGCTCCTGTAGCGGTGGTTTTAGCTTCGAGTGTAAGGGCTGTTCCATAACAGGTCTTCATTGATGTAGGTGTGGAGGGGACCGACATTCCCTTGCATAGCGGTTCTACATATTCTAATAGATTGGTGAAATAGGTGTATTTTGCATTTGTGCCATTGAAGTTAGTCAATGTTACATATCCTTTACTTGGATTCCACTTAAAAAGAGTTCCTGCACTTTCGCTACCACCAAAAGTAGTAGTTCCGTAATAAAAAGTGTTGTCAGCTGTAGGACACATAAGAGTTCCATAAGGGGAATACCCACCTACATTGTTGTTGAAACTATAGCGTAAGGTATAGCTTCCTTTAGTCAAATCATACGAAAATATGGTTCCATAATTAGAGGCTCCCCCTCTACTTGTAAGTCCAAGCAGAGTATTGCTGCTCGAAAGGAACAATACGTCTCCGTATGGATTAGCTCCATCTGTGGTGCCACCAGCAAAGCCGTGTAGTAAACTTGTTATAGTAAGGCTTTTGGTGGAAAAAGTAAATAATACCCCTGACGGTCCGACTTTGGAAGAACCAGAATAAGTCATACCATACAACACGGTGTTGTCTGCTCCTGCAACTAGGCTTCCGTAGGGGTTCTGACCTTTACTGCCATCAGTAGGGAATTGAAATGTTTTGTAAGAAGATCCATCTATAGCCAATGCAAAAATTGTCCCAACTCCAACGGTTCCGCCAGCAGGATCGCCCCCTGCGTAAGTCATGCCATACAAGATTCCATTGATCTCTATGAGTGAACCATATGGACTTGCACCATCAGCTCCCCCTTTGAAATCATGTAAAATTGTATAGCTACCCTTGAACCATCTGAAAACAATACCAAATCCATTTTTACCTCCTGTGTAGGTCATACCATAAAGTGCGCCATCACTGCCCTCGATCACAGAGCCAAAGGGATTAGCACCATCTCCAGAAGCAGCACCTTTAAAGGCATACAGAGTGTTTACTAATCGCGTATTCAGATCATATTTGAAAATCGTACCAAATCCATTGCCACCGGAATAGGTCATTCCGTACATGCAAGTTTGGTCCTTGCTCAGAATAAGACGTGCAGTTGGCGTTTCTGAATTTTTAAAATTAGTTCTATTATTGGTTACGTTGGTGCCAATGTTGTGCGAGAAGATATTGCCAGAGCCAATACCTCCTTGGATACTAGTACCCCAAAGTGTAGGGGTCTGGGCAAAACTGTGGTTGAAACAGGTCACTACGAACCATAATGATAACAGGGTTTTACATACTTTTTTCATGAAATAGCTTTTTTGGTAATACTGTCCTACTAATATTGCGTGTTATATTTTGTTAATAATCACGCAAATATACAAAAAAAGAATTATGAGCTCTAATGTTGTAGGCATTTACTTCGCTGTTCCATTGTGTTTTATGAGATTAAAGCCTGTTGGGATTAAAACACAATGTCTTAAACGCATGGGGAGCATTTAACACTTTATGTTTTAGTTTATGGTAGCGAATATGGAACTTCTTTTGATGTCGTTAACTTATCAGTATTTCAATGGTAGTTTATCACAAACGAAAAATGTCTCCATTATAGAAATCCTCACAAGTGACGCTATTCTACCCAAAAGGCATAACAAAAACCTCCAATTGGAGGTTTTTGTTTTATTCTTAGAATTCTGCACTCTGTGGTGTTCGCGGAAACGGAATTACATCACGTATATTGCTCATGCCAGTCACAAAAAGCATTAGACGCTCAAAGCCAAGGCCGAAACCTGCATGCGGACAGTTGCCAAAGCGACGTGTGTCTAAGTACCACCAGAGGTGTTTCTCGTCGATACCTACTTCAGCGGCACGAGAAACGAGCTTGTCCAAAACATCCTCTCTTTGTGAACCACCTATGATCTCACCTATCCCCGGAAACAATACGTCCATGGCTCTTACGGTTTTACCATCTTCACTTTGCTTCATATAAAAAGCTTTGATCTGCTTAGGATAGTCCGTTAGGATCACAGGTTTCTTGAAATGTTTTTCTACTAAAAAGCGCTCATGCTCCGACTGGAGATCGATCCCCCAATCAACCGGATACTTGAATTGCCCTTTTTTGAAAGGCTTGCTGTCTTTAAGGATAGCTATAGCATCAGTATAAGTAACTTTTTCAAAAGGATGCCCCACTACAAACTGCAGCTTCTCCAAATGCCCAAGTTCGGCACGTTCCGCTTGGGGTTTCTTTTCTTCTTCTTTTTTGAAGCGTGCATCTAGGAACTCCAAGTCTTCCTTGCAGTGCTCTAGCGCGTAATTTACCAAGTATTTAAGAAAATCCTCAGCAAGTTGCATGTTGTCTTCCAATTCATTGAAAGCAACCTCTGGCTCTATCATCCAAAACTCCGCCAAGTGTCGGGTCGTGTTGGAGTTTTCAGCACGGAAGGTAGGGCCGAAAGTATAGATTTCCCCTAAAGCAGTAGCCCCAAGCTCTCCCTCAAGTTGACCAGATACCGTAAGGTTTGACTCACGTCCAAAGAAATCTTGCTTGTAATCCACCTTTCCATCCTCAGTGAGTGGAGGTTTGATCGGGTCGAGCGTAGTTACACGGAACATCTCGCCTGCACCCTCAGCATCAGAACCTGTAATGATAGGCGTATGTAGGTATACGAAGCCTCGGTCATTAAAAAACTTATGTACTGCAAAAGCCATGGCATGGCGCATACGCATGATTGCGCTGAAAGTATTGGTGCGCATACGTAAGTGAGCGATCTCTCTTAGGAACTCCAAAGAATGCTCCTTGGGCTGCAAAGGATATTTTTCAGGATCTGAAACACCTAGTATGTTAATGTTCTTTGCCTGTATTTCCACTGTCTGTCCTTTGCCCTGAGACTGAATAAGGGTGCCAGTAACGGCAATACATGCTCCCGTAGTTACTAGTTTAATAGTGTCCTCATCGAAACTAGGGACATCCACTACAATTTGTATATTTGTTATGATCGAGCCATCATTTAAAGCAATAAAAGCGACTGCTTTGTTTTCTCGTTTGGTGCGCACCCATCCCTTTACGGTCACTTCTGAGCCGTATGCGGTGGATTTTAAAAGTTCTTTAATCTTGATTCGTGCCATTTATCTGTTTGATGGGTTAACTTGTACTGTGTTAACAATATTCGTAATAACAAAAAAAGTATATTTTGGCTGAAATTAAAAGTATAATGTAGCTTGTGTATTACGTTCTTCAGGACAAAACCTAAAGTTGCTTACGAATCAAAGCATCAAGTTGGTAAGAACTTGTCGCGTAATCTGTAATCTGAGTACTGACAACTAAATACTGACCACTGATCTGACAAGAAATTGAGTATATATTTGAAATTTAACTATTTTTGCAAAAATATTTCAAGTGAAACAAGGCAAAGCAATTATTTTTTCTGCTCCTTCAGGATCTGGCAAAACAACCATTGCCCAGCATTTGCTGTCGCATTTTCCATCTAAAGTCGGTTTTTCTATTTCTGCATGTACTCGCGAAAAACGGGGGGGCAGGGAAGAAAATGGAAAAGACTATTATTTCTTAGGAATCGATGAATTTACGAAAAAGATTGAAAATCAGGAGTTCATAGAGTGGGAGGAAGTCTATCCTGGTGGGTATTATGGAACACTCAAGGCTGAAGTACAAAGACTTTGGGATAACGATAAGGCCATTGTCTTTGATGTGGATGTAAAAGGAGGTATTAACCTTAAAAAATATTTTGGAGATAAAGCCTTATCCATTTTTGTCAAGATACCTTCACTTGACATTCTGGAGGAACGTCTACGCTCTCGTGGTACCGAATCTGAGGAAAGCTTGAAGAAAAGACTTTTTAAGGCTCAGTTTGAATTGAGTTTTCAAGATAAATTTGATATAGTGGTAGTAAACGAAGATCTTGCAAAAGCGCTTGTTGAAGTAGAAAATATCGTAATGAGGTTTCTAAATGCCGATTAATTACTCTAAATTTAGCATAATAAATTCCAGATGGCCATAAAATTAGATCCGATAGATCGTAAGATTCTTCAAAAACTGCAACAGGACGGTAATATCACCAATGCTCAGTTGGCCAAGGATATCGGTTTGTCGCCAGCACCTACCTTAGAGAGGGTAAAGAAGCTGGAGCAAAATGGAATCATCCAGAGCTATCACGCTGAACTTAACAAAGAGAAAATAGGCATAGGGGTAAGTATCTTTGTTTTGGTAACACTCTCCAGCCATAAGATGAATCAAATCAATTCCTTCGTGGAAAAGATCAAACTCATTCCAGAGGTCATAGAGTGTCATCACATCACTGGTCAGGGGGACTTCCTCTTGAAAATCCTTACCAAAGACATCCCTAGTTATCAAACTCTGATCTTAAACACCTTAAGTCAAATAGAAGAGATTGGTAACATGCGCTCCATGGTAAACTTGAATACTTACAAACATTCTAAGGTACTTCCCATTTTGATTTGATCATTAATTCATATATTTATCATTAATTTCATAAAACAAATAACACATGGCACTATTTAAATCAAGTAATCCAACCCTCTCAGAAAATACCTTTACAAGGTTTGGAGACTATTCTACGTCAGAAAGCATGACTATTCAAGGAACCGTTAATAAAATGGGGATCCTTTTGTTTTTCCTGATTTCATCAGCATCCATTACTTGGTATGCGATAGCAAGTGGTTTGCTCACAGGTTTCGCAGTACCTATCATTTGTGGTATTGGAGCATTTGTGGTGGCAATTGTATTAGCCTTTAAACCAAATTTAGCAGGTACCTTGGCGCCAGTTTACGCCATCTTAAAAGGAAGCGTGGTGGGTTTCATCTCTTTGGTGTATAATTCTATGTATAACGGTATCGTAGGGCAAGCATTAGGGTTGACCATTTGCGTATTCGTTGCGCTATTGATCATTTACAAGCTTAGGATCATTAAGGTCACTGAGAATTTCAAGCTCATGATCGCAGCTGCTACCATGGGAATTGCCTTGTTTTACCTACTTTCATTGGTACTTTCTATGTTTAACGTATCAGTGCCATTGATCAATTCAAATGGTACCTTTGGTATATTGTTTTCAGTGTTTGTAGTAGCTATTGCTGCTTTAAACTTGGTAGTAGATTTTGATTTTATTGAGCAAGGTGCTGAGCGCAGAGCGCCTAAATACATGGAGTGGTATGGCGCATTCGGCCTATTGGTAACATTGGTTTGGTTGTACCTTGAGATCCTCAGACTTTTGTCAAAACTTAATAGCAGAGACTAATCTCTGTTGAGATCATAAAGAAAGGCACTGTTTTGGTTGTTCAAAGCAGTGCCTTTTTTATGAATTTAAAATGCATACTTATACTTTATTAATCTGACTGATGGACGAATTATATGCAATATTAGGACTCAATGCAGGAGCTTCGGATGACGAGGTAAAGCGGAATTACCGAAAACTGGTCATGTTGTATCACCCAGACATGAATCCAAGTGCTGAAGCACACGCCAAGTTTCTTGAGATACAGCGAGCCTATGAGATTTTGACAGATTCGCAATCAAGAGCCAAGTATTTGAACCAAAATAAGTCTTTCACCGAATCGGATACTTCTGATACACAAAAATATAGACGTAGTAACTACCGGAAAAAGGATAAGATGAGTTTTGATCCTACTAACCATATACCTATATATGAGGAGTCTTTCTTTGATGCAAGTGATTTTGATTTTTTCGCATTTACCAGAATCTTCCTTTTGGGTTTTGTGGGAGCGATTGTTACGTTTTTTATTGCACGTTTTTTAGTGTTGGATTTGTACATGCTGTTTCTGCCTTCTTATTTGGTAATTGCTTTTATGTTGTTCGATGCGGTCCTGTGGTATGACCTCACAACACGGAATGTTTTGTTTCATGCTTTTATCATCAAAATCATTTATGCACCTAGGAGAAAGATGTATGCCTTTTTTATGAGTGTGGACGATAACCCAGGGGGAAGCTTCTCTGTAAAGGAAGTAAGGAGCTCGGATCGGTATAGGAATTATTATTATACACGAGAAATCAAGTTTGATTACGAAAAAATGCCATCATTTGCCATTCGACGAACCCTATTATTGAGAATATGTTTAGGCATCGAAGGGCATGGTCCGCGCATAGAAGTTGATTTGGACTATTTTAAGAAGAGAAAAAAGAATCTGAAACTTTTTCTGCCAATATTGCTTTCCATTGGTGCCCTCTTGTTGATATTTCAATACGGAGCCTATGCTTACTATGCAGGATTTGCATATTTCTTTGGGCACTTTTTTTTCATCCGAAAATACGTGACCAGTAATATTATGGATTAAGCCAGTGTCAAAAGCGGGAGATAGCGCTCCTCTATCACCTTGAAGTGATGGATTTGGTGCCCAACCAATTGAAAACCCAGTGCCAGTGCAGAAATCTCTACATTGAAGCAGATGCCTTTACTCAATACAGCTTCCTCATCGAAACTTTTAAACAAAGCGATGGTTGTTCTTCTTACTAGGGCAAACTCTTCTTTGATCTTATCCAGACTACGTTTATTGGCATGAGAATATTTTGCAAGATAGTCTTCGTCATAACCTGGAAGTGAAGTATGGTCTTGCCTGGCAAATCGCAGGGCCCTATAGGATTGAATCCTTTCATTATCAATCACGTGCTGAAGGATTTCCTTGATCGTCCACTTGTTGGCTTGATAAGTCCTGTCGCCAAGTTCGCTTAAAAGATCGAAATCATAGTCTGCGAAATCTTCGAGGCTCTGTTCCAGGGCTACTAAAAGGTTTTCTTCTTGAACAAGATTGATGTATCTGTCGAAGAATTTTGGCATTGGATGAATCTGAGACTTTCTCATGTCAGAAAAATTAAAAGTTATACAAATGTTACTATACGAGTTATTGGGAAAATTAAATCGTAGAGTAGAGCTTAGTTGGAGTATTGTTGAGTATGGATTGAGTACCCAACAAATTGATCATATAAATCTAGTGATTTTCGTTTAAAGATTCAATTTTTTTAAAAGGTTAGTTTTGAGCTTTCTACGTAATCGTTATTTGTTTGTCAAATTAGACGCTGGCATTGATAAGAAGAGGGCTAGTGTAAGGCTTGCATTATAAACATATCAATGTAGACACAGATAAGATAAATGCCGAAATTAGGAGAATTAGAGCCTAGTAAGTTTTTTTGTTTTGCATAGAATTCATTAATTTGGACAATTCAAAACATTGACTTACGATTCCTTCTAATAGTAACATAGACACATGGACAATACTGCCGCAAAAGCAAGAATAGATTTTCTCACAGAGACGCTTCATTATCACAATCATTTGTATTACAATGAAAACAGGATAGAAGTGTCCGATTTTGAATTTGACAAAATGCTCGAAGAACTGAATACTTTAGAAAGGCAGTTTCCTGAGCTTAAAAAACCAAACAGTCCAACAGAGAGAGTAGGAGGAGGCATTACCAAAAACTTTGAAACAGTTCTGCATCAATATCCCATGTTATCTTTGAGTAATACCTATAATAAAGAAGAGCTTGTTGAATTTCATGATAGAGTGATAAAGAACCTAGACAACGATACCTTTGAGTATATCTGCGAGCAAAAGTTTGATGGTGTGGCCATCAGTCTTATATATAAAGACGGCGTACTGGTAAGAGCTATCACAAGGGGCGATGGCGAGAAAGGCGATGACGTAACTACTAATGTGAAAACCATCAAGACCATACCGATAGTGCTGAAAAGCGGAGGCTATCCCGCTGCTTTTGAAGTGAGGGGCGAAGTGTTTTTGCCACGCAAAAATTTCGAAAAAATCAATGAGGAGCTCATCAAACAAGGGAAACCCAGCTTGGCGAATCCGAGAAATTCCGCAAGCGGTACTATAAAAATGCAAGACAGCAAGGTGGTTGCTGCGCGTGGATTAGATTGTTACCTCTATAGTTTGTTAGGAGAAAACCTAGACGTAAAGTCGCACGAGGAAGCACTACAGAAGATGAAGTCTTGGGGTTTCAATATTTCTCCCACTTGGCAAAAATGTAAGGACATGGATGCCGTGCTCAAATACATCCAACATTGGGAATTGAAGCGAAAAGACTTGCCTTTGGATACTGACGGAGTTGTGATTAAGGTTAACAGCTATGCCGAACAACGTTTCTTAGGTATGACCGCCAAAAGTCCACGATGGGCCACCGCATTCAAATATAAACCAGAGAACGCGTCCACCCTTTTAAAGGCCATCACTTATCAGGTAGGCCGAACGGGAGCAGTAACGCCAGTAGCGGAGTTGGATGAAGTAGAGTTGTCTGGCACCAAAGTGCGACGTGCCTCACTGCACAATGCTGACGAGATAGAGCGACTGGGGCTACATTTGGGAGATTATGTGTTTGTAGAAAAAGGTGGGGAGATCATTCCCAAAGTTACAGCAGTAGACATTGCCAAAAGAAAAGCCAATGCGCCTGCAGTGGTATACATCACACACTGTCCCGATTGTGGCACGGAACTGATCCGTAGAGAAGGGGAAGCGGTACACTACTGTCCCAATGAAAAGGCATGTCCACCACAGATTTTGGGTAAGTTAGAGCACTTTGTGTCTCGCAATGCGCTTAATATAGACAGTGTGGGAGGTAAGTCGGTGGAGCAGTTTTATAACAAAGGTCTGGTGCGTACCGTGGCAGATCTGTACTCGCTTAAGTATGAAGACGTGATTAGTCTCGAAGGCTATAAAGAGAAATCAGCACAAAACGTGATTGAGGGTATCGCCAAATCCAAAGAAATGCCTTTTAAAAAGGTGTTGTTTGCATTGGGGATTCGATTTGTGGGCGAAACCGTAGCTGAAAAACTAGTGGAACATTTTTTGACGGTCGACAAGCTAAAAGCAGCTAGCTTTGAGGAGCTCATGAAAGTTCCAGAAATCGGGGAGCGCATTGCACAGAGCGTATTGGAGTACTTTAAAGATCCTGAGAGCCTAAAAATAGTCGATGCCTTACAGGCAGCAGGCCTTACCTTCGAAGCCCAAGCTTCGGAAGCGAAGGTGCTTACCGATAAGTTGCAAGGTGCGAGCTTTGTGATCTCTGGTGTTTTTGCGAAATACGAAAGAGACCAGCTCAAAGACATCATCATTGCCAATGGAGGAAAAGTATCCTCTTCTGTATCAGGCAAGCTTAACTATCTCTTGGCAGGAGACGGTATGGGTCCCTCAAAACTACAAAAAGCGCAAGAATTGGGCGTGAAGATCATCTCAGAGGCTGATTTCGAGGCGATGATTGCTTAGGTAAAATTCACGATGACATTATACAGGGAGATGTTAAATAATTGTTGAGGCAAATACGAAACAAAGCTCTTCATATAATAGTCATAAATAGATCAAATTTATTTAAGTTTGCAGTTTGAATACAAACACAAATGAAAAAAATACTATTTGTCATTGCCTCTACCCTTGTTTTAGCACTGGTTTCTTCATGTAGAAAATACGAAGAAGGGCCAATGATCAGTTTTAGGTCAAGAACATCAAGGGTTGCCAATGATTGGACCGTAAAGTCGGTATATGTAAATGCAGAGGAAGATGCAGGAAATGCAGCAATAGGTAAGTTGTTCACGTTTACCAAGGCTGGGCAATTTACCATCAACAATGATTCTACGGGCAAATGGAGGTTTCTGGAGAATGATGCAATTATCTACTTGAAGTTTGATGACAAAGTGACTACTATGAAATATACGATCAGTAAACTGAAAGAAAAAGAACTCTGGATGTACTACTACGACAGCACCGCACACAAAATAGAACTCAGAATGGAATAATCCACACCATTTATGCGTAAAGATCATCAAAAGCCCCGAATAGGGGCTTTTGGCGTTATTATTAACTTTGGTGTCATGGGGCTTTTGGTGTGTTAAAATAATTTTATTAATTTGCAGAGCATTTGAAAATCAGCCATAAAGCCGATCATCTATAGACTTTAATTAATTCAGTATATTATCGCTTTGGGAATATTCAATAATGATAATCACATTTAAAACAACTACACAAATGATTAAAAAACTACTCTTTTTAGGATTCTACGTGACCTCTTTAGTAGGCATGTCGCAAAGCACTTTGATGAATGGCCTTTTGGCGTACTACCCATTTAATGGTAATGCATTGGATGAGAGCGGTAATGGGAAGAATGGGACATTTGTTGGTTCCCCAACCTTGACTACAGATAGATTTGGAACAGCTAATAAAGCTTACTCTTTTGATGGAACCTCCTGGATTAATACCTCAGTCAAATCAATACCTTCAGGTCGGTTGTCATTATGCGCATGGATCAAAACTCTGGGTAATTCTAGTCAAGATTTTATTACGGTTATAGCCTCTAGGACAGGCTATTGTAACGCTAATACGCTATCCATTGATAAAGAATCTAGACTAATAACCAATTTAAATGCAGGTACGGGTTTGGTTCATCAACACATTATCACAACTCCAAGTCTGGTGAATAACATTTGGCACTTTGTTGTATTAACCTATGACGGTTCTGTATACAAAACATATATAGATGGTGTTCTAATCAAACAAACCTCAGATAGTTTTTCTCTAGTAGTAGGTTCTGATTTTAAAATTGGAAATGATGATGAAGCGGGATATAGCAGTAGGAATTTCAATGGACTTATCGATGACGTACGTATCTACGACAGGGCATTAACAGCAAATGAGGTAAGTGCTCTCAACAATGAAACCAGTTGTAGTCAAACTTCTAGTGAAACAGATATGCTTGTTCTTAAAACTGTAGTAACTAATATTGATAATTTGAGCTATGTGAATAATATTAAAATTTACCCAAATCCAGTATCCGATAATCATTTGACTATCGATTATGGCAATTACGCACTATTAAGTGGATATAAAATACAAGTTGTAAACAGTACAGGTTTGAGCGTTTTTGAAAACGTGGTAATACAGGCGAAGTCTGAAATAGACCTTAGCGCTTGGACCGGGAGTGGTATATACTACGTACGTCTCTACGACACACAAGGAAACACACTGCAAGTACGCAAGATTGTGTTGCAGTAGCGAATAATCAAAAGAATAAGACATAACCGCCAAAAGCCCCTATTCGGGGCTTTTAGCGGTTTAAATGGTTTTATTTTTCATAATACGAACACACAGAAGGCTGACCCGTATAGTTGGGGCCATATTGGTCGTCAGCACCTTTATATTTTAAACCAAAATGTATGGAGTTTGCACCACTTCCTTTTAAAATCTTCGTTCTGGAATTATACACAAAGCCACTCTGGCGAAACATATCTTTTAAGTAATCACTAGAGCTGTTATGATTGATCACGATGTTCTCTAAGTCCAGATTTGCCCAAAACTGCCCCGTGGGTTTGAGTAAGTGCATTGCCTTTTCTATAGCTTCCAGTTTGTTGCCAACATAGTGTAGTCCGTGTACACAAGTAATCAGATCATATTGTCTTTCAGTTTTGAATTCTGCAATATTCCCCATCTCAAAGTGTAAGCAATGAAGATCAGTTGAACTGCTCACAAAGTCACCTATTAAATCTACGCCCTCAAGATGTATTCGATCCCCCAAGTTTTGAGATAAAAAAGATTCAGCTACCTGTACAAGCGCTTTACCTTGACCACAACAAAGATCCAGCCAGGAGGCAGCACCCTGTTCTACGATCCGTTGCTGTAAAAATACCTCAGGTTTAAACTTAAATTCCTGTTCGTAGCTGTTGATGCCACTCGCGTTTCGTTCTCGATTCATTCGGGAGTTGGCCACTACAGGCGACCAGATCAATTTGTCTTCTGGAAGGAGTTGCATGAGTGTCTTGGTATTATGAATAAAACTCCGAAAGATCCAATCCTAACTCAATTTCAAGTGCAGTGATGAAGCTAAGCTGTTCTTTGTCGTTTCTTAAATACTCTAATTGTTGTTCTGCAGAGCTGAATTCAGCGAGTTGGAAATGATTTTTGATTCTGTTGATATGTTTTGACCTTTGTTCGCATAATTCTTTTTTATTTAAACCAAGAAATTCAATAAGCTCCTTCGCTTCTTGATCGATAGGATCAATTTCTTCATATACTCCGTCAATAAATTTGATTCTAGACTCAAATCCATTTGGTTTTTGAAAAAATAAAGAGGAAAAAAAAGATGCCCCCTTATACTTTTCATCTAGTTTTTGAATATTGATCTTATGTAGAACTATGTAATAGTTGTAGTAATTGTCTTGTGGAGTGTTTTTGAGCGATGCATCAAAGTGTTCTATACAGGGAGAATCCAATTCTTGGAAGTATTTTTCAGAATAGGCACAGAAGTTTTTTTGCTCTTTCAAGAGAAGAGATTTAAGTTTTCTGTTTTGTAAGGTATTATTAGAGTATACCAGATTCTGTTTTAAAACTTCAGATTCCGACTTTTTTACTAAAAACTTCATATTTATTCAAAGTTATAGGCTTGTCCAATGTGGTTGATTTTAGAAAGTAAATCATTTTTTTGAACAGGGTCGCTAGAGTGTCTTAATTGTTTTTTCAGATTTAGATACTCCTCCCACATTTTTTGGCCTTCCGCACCCATCAAATGATCGAGCTGGAAATCATTTACCAGTACATCGTTGGGATCATCTCCTACAGGGGACTTTCCTTTATGTGCAGTTACATGCCCCTCATCATCCCACTCGAGTACGATTCTTTCATAAGGTTCAAACTGTGCCGCTACTATGGGGCTATGCGTAGCAAAGAACATTTGCGTATTCTTCTCCCCGTTTTTGTCCTTGATGATTTCATCATAAAGCTCCATGAGCTCAAACAAGAAATCAGGAAACAAACTGTTTTCTGGCTCATCGACCAACAAAAAACCTCTCTTGATCTCCCTATTGAAATACAGCGAGTAGATATGACCAATTCTGAAAATAAAGTTACGGATCCCTGTACTGAGTTGGCTATAGTGAATCACGTCTTTTGTCTTTTTGTGACGGATGTAGGCGTGGAGGTTGTCGTTGAGTTGGATGGGGTTGTTTGCGTTTTCTACATCAAATTCAAGATTGGCCCTGTCGAGGATTTTGTTCCAAAGAGCTGCAATCCCATCTAATATTTTTTCGTTTTTAGAATTGAATTCTTCTTTGAGCTGTTCCTTTGTTTTTTTTTGATTTTCCGGAAGGTCTTCAAATGCATTCCTATCATTTTCTCTTTTTTTAATCAGGTAAATAAGCACTCTCCAGAAGTTATCAATACTGTCATCCGAAACCATGTTGTAATACGGAAATAGTTTGAAAAGGCCAAGGGCCTCATCTAGTTTAACCTTTTCTATTTTTCTGTATGAATTGTACGCCGTTTCAGTGGGTGAGGGGATTAATAGGTCTGTTGAGTTATCGCGTAGACGTTTGAAATGAATAATTTCATTGAGAGAATATTTCGTAACTAGAGATTTCCATTCATCATATCTCGAATCAATGTCTCTATTTTCGTCTAATAACTGTGAAAGCCAATTGTTTTCATTATCAATTTCTTTAGAAACACAGAATGTACGGTTTGGTGTTAATGATTTTGTCCCTTCTTTTAATATAAAATTTATCAAATAAAAGTGATGTTCCACGTCCTTGATTTCTACTTTGATGAAATCATAATTTGTACTAATGGAAAGGTCATTTAATATACCTTCTATAATTCTCAACAACGTCGACTTCCCCGTACCATTTCTCCCAATAAAACACACCTTCTCCACTGGTTCGCCATCGTTAGGGTTGGTAAAATCAAGATAGAGATCTTCAAACTGTTGGAAACCTTTGATATGAATGCTACAAATCTTCATGCTTTGAGAACTTTGTGTAAAGTAAGTCAAGTTTTTGGGCTTTTTCAAGTCATACTTTATAGATGGAATTTTGTATTCTCCTTAGTACGTCGACTTCAAAAAAACTGCCTTTAGATTCGCTGTGTAATTTCGACTTTTATATCCGCCAAAACTCTCACGTGCGTGGCAGTCCACACGGCAAAAAACAATAGTTTTTTGAGCGAGCTTGTGTGTGGCATGGAACTGCGAGATCGATGGACAGAGCGGGGCGGTCTTGTGTACGACAAAAGCGAGAGCTTTTGGGCGAGTATTGTGGGCGGTCAGGTAGATTTGGTCTTTCCTGCCACACTTTCTTTTGTTACTTTTCTTTGGGCAAGCAAAGAAAAGTAAAGAACGCTGCATGCCTTGGCATGAACTAGCCCTTATAATCAAAAAAGACTAGTTACATTCCCTCCAACAATCCCCTCGCCGCCTCTTTCGCAGCTTTCAAAGAAGTCTCCTTTAGGATCACCTGCTCAAGCTGTTCCTTAGAATAATGTGCAAACTGATTCCTGTATTTCTCCACTTCACTTTGGTAATACTTAAGCTTGGCCGTTTCAGGATCTACACGGTCGCCCTGTGGCATGATGCGGTCGTTGATGGCCTTGAAATTCATCGCATAGTAGTAAAGCGCAACTAAAAAAAACAAGGGTTGGAAGCTCACGCCGAAGAGGCTGGATTCGATGGTACTCAGATTCACATTAGCAATATGAAACAAGCCCAAGCCCACGAAAACAATGACTACAAACTTGAAGTATTTGCGGAATTTAAAATAACTGACCAAGCTGGTAGTGAGTAGAGCAAAGCCTGTAATATGATAATAGGAAATGATGTAGTTGTCACCGATGAGAAGTTTGAAAGCTGTAATCAATGCAAACAGTGCGAGGACGAGCAATGGGATTAAGTTTTTGTGATACAACCATATCCTATCCGAAGAAAGAAAGCGGCGTTTATCCTCTGTAGGGTCAAGTATTTCGTCCATAGTGAGTAATTTTTTGGCAGACAATATAAGAATAATTATGATTCAATGTGGTCGAATTTGGAAATCATAAAAACAGTTGGGTCTGATTTGTGATGAATATATATGTATAAAGCACACTATGTTTCCTTAGGGAACGATTGCGTAAATAAAGCAGATTGCACTGGTAAAGTGAATATGGGTTTTTTGTATATTTGATAGGTGTTGATAATTAGTCTAATAGCTTTTCGTTGATTCTGTGCTAATAGGGATCATAATATTTTTGTATAACATAATTTTAAATATTAATAACTAAAATTACATTTTATGGGGTTGCCATTAAGAGAAGATAGGGAGTACTTGATTTAAGTCCATTCTGTACTCATAGCAAACATTAATGAAGTCAGTCACTGGGGCAG
>CAMFLX010000028.1 GCA_945957555.1 uncultured Cytophagales bacterium | reverse complement strand
GGTGGACCTAGAGGTCGTGATAAGTTCTGGAACTATAGGGGAGGCAGAGGACATATAGACTTATTTCCAATAGTCGTTCCCAATCCTGAAAAAGCTGAGGCTTTTTTTGAGAGACGCAATAGGAAAAGATGGAGGTATAATGTAATTTGGCGCAATTGCAAAGATTATGTTTGTAAAGGTTTAAAAAAGGGTGGTGCCGATTTTAATCAAGGTGGTCCGTTGCCAGAAAGTTGGAATAATTCAGAGAGGTCAGGCACTTGGAATAGTAAAGAAGATTTACCTACAGAACCATTAATAAAATGAAGGAATTGATATTTTATATTTATTTATTAACAAGTTTTAAAGCATTTACACAAAAATCAATATTTGATTGTGTCAATAAAATTGTAATTGAAGATGTTGATTTGTGTAAGATTGTTTCAAAAGGGAAAGTAAGTGCTAGGTTTTTAATAGATTCGGATTTTAGAGATACTAAAGGTCAGAAAATATCTGGAATTAAATTTTTAAGCAGTAAAAATAAATTGTTAGCGGTGAAAGGCAACACAGTTTATAGGAAAGGAACAGTATTAAGTGATTTGGTTGTTCTTGACATGAAGGGTAATTTATTGGAGAATTTAACAAATAATTCTAGAAATCATTATATCGGTTCTATTTTTCCTGATTGTAATGGCAAGAGAATATTATATACATCTTTTGAAAGTCATCCCGCATCTAAAGGGATTAAAGATATAGATTCATTGGATTTAAGGATGAATGCTAAAAGAAAATTGAACCTTTTAAATTTGGATGACAAGATCGATAAGATTAATTTAGATTGTTTTCCAAACATAAGTGCTGATAGGCTTTTATTTTCTAAAAATCCATGGTCTCCAGATGGAAACAAGTTTGTTTTTACTATCAAAAAGGTTTCAAGAAATGGATTAACTTTAAACTATTCTTATGATACTATCTCATATGGCTCATATGTATTTGATGTTTTGAGAAATAAGCAAATTGATTTTATAAAGCAAAGTGATATTGCTTTATGGCTCTCTGAAAATCAAATTTTATACATTAAAAATAATCAGATTTGGAAATACGATCTTATTAATAAAGAAAATAAACTTTTTTTTGAATTTCCAAATACTATCATTTTAGAGGAAATACGCTGTACACCTGATGGAAAGAATCTATTCATACAATGTATTTACAATGGTAAATATCAAGAAAGGTTATTAAACATTGAAACAAAATCGGAACTTATTTTTAAACATTCAAAATTGAAAAATGTTTGTTTTGAATGGTAACATTAATTTCATCTTTGAATCAGAAAGTAGCTTTTTATTTAGAGTTTTTTTTCTAAGAATATGAAACTTAATTCATCAATATTGAGGTGCTTATGAAATTATATCGGGTGTTTCGCTTGTCTGGATTTTTCCTTAAAATAGCATTATTTTGGTAGTGATTTGTTCACGAAGTAGCATGACGTTCTAAGAGATATTTTTGGTACTCCAAGATGGATCCCGCAAAAATCATCAATACTAGTGGAAGATTCAAAAGCAATACATGGTAAGGTATTCTGATTTATGTGGATATCTCGTTTTTAGCAGGGTTTGGGTATTTTGTTCCCCGAAAATTAATAAAGTTAACGTTCACTGAGTTTTTGAGTATTTGCTACTTTGTTTTTTTACCCTACCCCCTTCATTCTCTGCGGGATTATACATAACTTTGTGCCCTAGTTTTGTAATATGAAATTATACAGCACCAAACATACATCACCAGATGTGAATTTTGAGGAAGCAATTTTTAAAGGATTGCCCAATGATAATGGCTTATACATGCCTTATGAGATTCCGAAATTGTCTGATGAATTTATCCAAAGTCTTGAACATAAAACCTTACAAGAAATTGCTTTTGAGGTTTCTTATAATCTAATAGGTGATGAGATTCCTAAAGATGTTCTCAAGGAATTAATTGATGAAGCTATCAATTTTACTGCACCTGTTAAAGAACTTAACAATACTATTGGTGTACTAGAACTTTTCCATGGCCCATCATTGGCATTTAAGGATTTTGGTGCAAGGTTCATGAGTCGTGTGATGGGTTATTTCCTTAAAAAATCTTCACAAAAGCTAAATATTCTAGTGGCTACCTCTGGTGATACTGGGGGTGCAGTTGCGATGGGTTTTTTGAACACTCCAGGCATAGAAGTTACTATTTTATATCCTACTGGTAAGGTGAGTAACTACCAAGAAATGCAGTTAACTTCTTTGGGGGGTAACATTAAAGCTTTGGAAGTCAATGGTACTTTTGATGATTGTCAGAAACTCGTGAAAGAGGCTTTCTTGGATGAAAAATTGTCGAAACAACTGAATTTGTCTTCGGCCAACTCAATCAATATTTCAAGATTGATTCCTCAAACTTTTTATTATTTCAATGCAGTTGCACAAATAAGAAGAAGAGGTATCAAAACTGATATTGTTTTCTGTGTGCCAAGTGGTAATTTCGGAAATATTGGCGCAGGCTTGCTTGCTAAGAGAATGGGCTTGCCTGTTCATAAATTTGTAGCAGCGACCAATGCCAATGACATATTTACACAATATTTAAATACAGGTTCATTTAATCCTCGTCCTTCCGTTAAGACATTATCTAATGCAATGGATGTTGGTAATCCAAGTAATTACCAACGTATCAGTGATCTATATGGAGGCAAAGTTGAAGAGCTGAGAAAGGATATGGCTTCTTATAGTTTTACAGATGCTGAAACCGAAAAAACAATTGTTGAGGTATATGAGCAATATGGCTATATGATGTGTCCACATACTGCAGTGGGCTATTTGGGCCTTACAAAATATCTGAAAGAAGAATCACGCAAGGATCTTTATGGAGTATTATTGTCTACTGCTCATCCAGCTAAATTCGTAAATGAATTAAAGCCAGAGATTGCAGCGAAGGTTTCGGTACCTAAAGAATTGTCGGATTTACTATCAAGAAAGAAAGAAGCAAAATTTATTCAGCCAGAGTTTGAAGAGCTTAAAAGCTTCTTGTTGAATAAATAGAAATGAGACCAAACTGGAAGGGCTATAAAAGCTCCTTCCAGTTTAACCTATCGTTTGATGAAAACTTCCAAGGCGCTTGGTTGTTTTCTATATTTCCAAACATCGCATTCCATGAGTTTGGTGCTTTTGACTCCTCCATAATCATATAACGGCGCAGATCTATGATGATCTCTAGAGGATTTATGTTCACTGGGCATGCGTCCACACAGGCGTTACAAGAGGTACAAGCTAAGAGTTCTTCTTTAGAGATATAAGTATCGCTATAGAGTGATTTACCATCGTCTTCAAATTTGCCTTTAGTATCTATAATTGTCCCAATTTCTTCTGCTCTATCTCTGGTATCCATCATGATCTTACGCGGAGAGAGTTTTTTGCCGGTTAAATTTGCTGGGCAAACGGAGGTGCAACGACCACATTCGGTACAGGTATAGGCATCGAGTAGATTCTTCCATGTTAGATCTTGCACATCTTTAGCGCCGAATCGCATAGGTGCATTGGGATCTACAGCTTCGGTATTTTCTACAGGCAAGCCCAACATAGATTTAACTTCGTTGGTTACGATTGGCATGTTTTTGAATTTCCCTGCTGGATCAAGATTAGAGAAATAGGTATTGGGGAATGCCAATAGTATATGTAAATGTTTGGAATAAGGCAGATAATTGGCAAAAATCATCACGCCTATAATATGTATCCACCAATATGTCCTTTCTGCGATGATTAAGCCAGTTACTGAAGCATTGTTATAGAGATCTTTGATCAAACCACTGAAGAAAAAGTTTCCAGTAGCAAAATAATGTTCTGAACCTTTTTCCTGTAAGGTAAGATCGGTGGCATTCATGTTTAGAAAGGCAAACATGAGCACGATTTCAAAGGTAAGTATTAAATTGGCATCCAATAAAGGCCATTTGGTAAGCTCTGGTTTATGGAAACGACTAATCTTTAAAATGTTGCGTCTAATTAAAAAGACGATACATACAATGATGACAGCCACAGCGAAGAATTCGAATACGTTAATGACAAAAGGATAAGCTTTACCAAGGATAGGGGCAAAAACCCTGTGTGTTCCAAAGAGGCCATCGATGGCTATTTCTAACATTTCTATGTTAACGATCATGAATCCCACATAGATGAATAGATGGAGTAAAGCAGGTATGGGTCTGTCAAACATCTTCTTTTGACCAAATGCTATTAAAAGCATTTTTTTGAGACGTTCGCTTGTATTGCCTTTGGGGTCAAACGCTTTACCTAGGTTGATGTTCCTGTAGATTCTCTTGATACTTTTAAAAATAAAAAAGGCTGCTACTCCTAGGCATACCGCAAAAATGATTTGTGCTAACATGATCTCACCATTTATATCTTCTTGTATAACGAAAACAAAGTTAAGGGGTTGGCCTCAATTGACTTAATTAGTATGCTTTTTTGATATTTAAATACAATCTAAAAAGTGTTTTCTGTTTATATGTTCCCCTCTTTTTTGCTATCAACGTAGCCTTGGTCTATGAGGAGTGTATTGAGTGGCTTAGCGGCAGCCGTAGTGGCAAGCACATCACAACGTTCGTTGTAGTGGTGTCCTGCGTGCCCTTTGATCCATTTGAATTTTATTTTCTTACCCTTGGAGATTCTATGAAAACGCATCCAAAGATCAGCGTTCTTAACCTTGTTGAAATTTTTTGCGATCCATCCCTTGAGCCAGCCTTGGTTAATAGCGTCTACTACATATTTAGAGTCGCTCACAATGGTAACTTCATGACTTGGGTCTTTAATGGCTTCTAAACCTACAATTACCGCTAGCAGCTCCATGCGGTTGTTGGTGGTGAGTCTAAAGCCAGCCGAAATCTCCTTTTCATGACCCATGAAGGTGAGTATGGTGCCGAAACCTCCAGGACCTGGATTGCCAGAACAGGCTCCATCTGTATAGATTACAATCATTGGCCAAGAAAATCTGAGAGCGAAAAATTGTCCTGAAAGTCTACTTTATATTTCTTGGGAAAAATAAATTTACGTCCTTTGATATAACCTTTCAAGCTCACTTTGGGATCAGAAAAGAGGGACATGGCTCCAATGGAGAGCAATTTACTGTTGTCTAACTTTAACGATACGGGAATGGGTGTACTGGAGTTTGGCTTTATTTTTTGTTTGCTCGCCAAGTTGATTTTGCCGATTTCTATGCTGTTGACCATCACATTTAGGTCAGATTTAACAAGTCGGAAACCCAAGCTATTAGGATTTTTGAGAACAACATTGAAACGGACGTCTGATTTGCTCAGGTTGATGTTATCAATGTCTGGTTTTTCCACATTCTCAATGTAAAGCGGTTGGAATGCACATGAGCTAGTGAATACTAACAGTGCTAGGAATATTGTTGTCGCAATGGATGCCTTCATAATTGTCTATTTTTTCTTCTCCTTCTTTTCTTTTCTTTTTTCACGACGCTCTTCTCGCTTGGTGATAGGTTTAGGATTTGGGGATACTTTAGCATAAATCATAGCTCTGGTGGGCATTTCAATAATGCGCCACTTAAAACCTTTAAGCTTTTTATCCATATCGCTCAACTGTTTTGGTGGTATGAATTGCGCTTCAGGCTTCTTAACAAATGTAAAAGTTTTGGGCTGATTTTTATCCCCAAAGCGTACAACCATTTTGCTACATGAGATCTTGTTAACTCCCACAAAGATGGAATCTTTGTCCATGGCGAAGTAGATACTTTCGCCATTGCCATCAATATCCACTTTACTGATCTTACTATTGGCAAATTGGGCGATCATGTTTTTCCCTTTGACTTGGTTGAGGTTTCTGGCGCTGTCTTCAGAAATGATAAAGCTGTTTTGATTCATGAACAGTTTGTCGATCTTATTCTGTCTCATGGTCACACGAATGGAGTCGGCAGTAAGTTGACTCTTATTGCTCCATAATACAGGATCTTTGTAGAAGTAAATGAGGGAGTCCACTCTGTTGTACACCAAAGAATCACAAATGGCCGAGAAATCGCTCTTAAGGATTTTGGCATGATTGAAGGCCCTTAAGATTTTGATGTTTTTAATGGTATCGTCAATAGACAAAAGGGTATCGGCGCGGATGAACATGGTATCGCCACTTACAAGTAATTTAAGAATTGCATTGTTATTAACCCTCAAGTATGATCTCCCTTTGTATTCAGCTTCTTCGCCTATCACCTCTACGCTGTCTTTAAGTGAGATGATTTTCACATTGCCAACTGCGTAGCCGTAACCTGAAACTTCATCATAATCTAACTGGTTTGCAGAGACACTGAAATCATCTTTTAAGATAGAGGTGCGTCCTGTAAACTTTGATTTCTTGGTTGCGGTGTTATACTCACCCTTTTCGGTGATTAGGTTCCCGTCTTTTGATTTGATTTTGGTAGGACTAAGGAAATAGGCAATTTTGGATTGGGTGTCATATCTTAAGGTGTCTGATTCACTTTCAAAATCTTGGCCTTTGATTTTTACGTCTTTTTTGAAAGTCATAATTTTACTATTGATGTCGTAGTGTCCAAATTGACTTTTAAGTACGCTGCCTTTGTCGTTGATTTCCCCTCCTCCATAGTAGTGCATCACTTTGTTTTTAAAGTCATAGTCCATCATAGGGGTGGTGAGTCTTGAGCCATCTTTGGTGGTGAGCACTACATCTCCCGTTACCACAGCAACATTGGTTGCTTTTACGAATACCATCTTTTTGCCCGTTACTTCAAAGTTGCCATTTTCCACAACTTTTACATGGCCGTAGGCCTCAACGTTCTGGTTTGCTACAAATTGATAGGCAGTATCGCAGTATAGCATTACGTTGCCATTTTTTAAAATCACATTTTGAGTAAGTTTTCGTACTTCCAACCCTCTAAAAGTTGTTCCTTCTAAAGCTCCAGCTTGTACGAGTTCCACACCTTGTTGTGCATAAGTTACTGCGGTACACAAGAAGATCAGGGCAAGGTAGATTTTGGGCCATGATTCAATCTTGAAGTATGAAGCGATGGCCTGAATATATGGGAAAATGTTTTTCACTTTAATTTATTGAGTTTCAAAATTAACAAAAATGCTATATTCGTGTAATGATAAATGAGTTAAAATTACATCTTTCAAAGGTAATCAAAGATTACACCAAGAGAAAGTATCTTTTGGCAGTAAGTGGCGGTGTGGATTCGGTGGTTTTGGTTGCTTTATTTAAAGACCTTGGTTTGGATTTCGCAATTGCCCATTGTAATTTTCAATTGAGGGGTGTTGATTCTGATGCTGATGAAAGATCAGTAAGCATATTGACTCAGAAAATCCATAAAGATTTTTTTTTGAAACGTTTTGACACGGAGTCGTATGCTGATTCACAAAAGGTTTCTATTCAGATGGCTGCGCGGGAATTGAGGTATAAATGGTTTCAGGAGCTTACTGATGAAAAAGGTTTTGATTTTATAGTAACGGCACACCACAAAAATGATCTTGCAGAAACTATACTGCTTAACTTGGTTAAGGGAACGGGGCATGCAGGTTTGGCAGGTATCAAAGCAGTGAATGGTAGACTTCTAAGGCCTTTATTGATTTTTGAGAAGCGAGAGCTTGAAGGGTTTGCTGAGCAGCATGGACTGAATTGGCGTGAAGACAGCTCTAATAGTCTGGATAAATACCAACGTAATCATTTGAGATTAAATGTAATGCCCTTGCTTAAGGAGATTAATCCAAAAGTGGAAGAGGCATTTTCTAGGACTGCGGAGAAAATGAGTGCAGCCAATGAATTTATCCAATACCAAATAGAGAAAATCAAGAACGAACATGTCTGCTTCAAAGCTGGGGGTGTTTTGGAAATTAGTTACACAATTTTGGATACGGGAGTACCTTTGGCTTTTCTCCTTTCAGAATTGTTAAGAGATTATGGTTTTGATTTCCACAAATGTCTTAAAATAGCGGAACATGATAGATCTGAGCCCGGTGCATCATTTCTGAGCGAAAGCCATCACTTGGTTTGTGGTAAAAAGGCTTTTGTCCTTGCGCCTATATTGAGCAACACTGTTTCAGCCCTTGTTTTGCAAGGCATTCCTGTTTCGTTTACGTTTGGTTCTTATACTTTTGAAACCGAAAGCAGGGAATTTGAAGAAGGCTTAGCACTCTCTAAATTGGATCTATTGTTGCCTGAAAGATACCTTTCTGAAAAACTTACCATACGATACTTGCAGGCTGGGGATAGTATGGCTCCTTATGGTATGAATGGTAAAAGGAAGAAAATAGCCGATGTTTTGAATGACGCTAAAATTCCTTTGAATTTGAAAAATTATATCCCTATCTTTCAAATTGAAGATGAAATCATTTGGGTGGTGGGCATACGATCATCACAGTATTGTAAAGTTGAAAAAGGAGAAAATGTTGTTGTTGTCAAGGCTATCCATCATTAAACTAGTTATCGGTGTTTTATTAATTTTTTTGTGCGGTACCTGTAAATCATCCAAAAAAACAAACGTAGCCACTGCTAAGACCAAAGTCTCTGAGAAAGACAAAGATAAGAAGGACAATAAAAGTGATAAGAAGAAGGACATCGCTGTAGTAGTGCCCCAACTGAGCGAGGAGGATAGCTTGACTCTCAAGATTGGTCAAATGATTTTGGTGGGGATTAAGGACGCAAAATTGCTGAGTAGCAAAGATTCCATCATTTCTGAGATAGCACAAAATAAGATTGGTAGCATTATACTATTTGAGAAAAATGTGAGTAATGTCAATTCCTTTCAAACTCTTAAAACTTGCATAGACTCCTTACAAAGAAAAGCGAGGATTCCCCTATTTATTTCCATTGATGAAGAAGGGGGGCAGGTACACCGACTCAAAGAGAAGTATGGTTTTGTGAAAATGCCTTCTGCGGCTTATCTGGGTAAGCTAGATAATGCAGATAGTTCTGTATATTACTATGATAGATTGGCCAAGCAACTTAAGGACTTGGGCATCAACATGAACTTTGCACCTTCGGTAGATATGGCAGTGAATCTCAGAAACCCTGTGATTTATAAAATGTGGAGAAGCTATTCGAGTGATCCTGATATGGTAACCAAACATGCGGGTATTGCCATAAAAGCACATCAAAAGAATGGGGTGGCAACAGTGATCAAACACTTTCCAGGACATGGTAGCTCTAATACAGATTCTCATCTGGGTCTTACGGATGTGACTAAGACTTGGTCTCGTCAAGAATTGATGCCATTCGTCAACTTGATTAAATCAAATACTTGCGATGCAGTGATGACAGCACATATTGTTAATTGTAAGTTGGATAGCACTTGTTTGCCAGCAACGCTTTCTAAAAAGATCATCACTGGTTTACTGAGAGATAGTTTGAAATATGATGGAGTGATCTTTTCTGATGACATGCAAATGTACGCCATCAGTAAAAACTATGGTTTGGAGAAGGCCGTAACGCTCTGTATCAATGCAGGTGTGGATATTTTGTTGTTAGGCAATAACGTAGTAGCTACCCAACAAGTAACAGCTTCACAGCTCAATTCACTCATCAAAAGGTTGGTAAAAGAAGGGAAGGTTTCGCCCCTTAGAATTTCTGAATCTTATAAAAGAATCCTCAAACTCAAAAGAAAGATTGGTTTGCTTGAATAACCTCCTCTCAAGCATTAATAATTCTGATGATCGCAAGGTCATCGGTATGTTTGAGGCTGAATGCCTTCTCTAAGTGCGTGAGTTTTTTTACAAACATGTTTTTGCTTTCCGCAAATTCATGATCTAGCAGCATATAGTGGATAGGGTCTATAGACTCATCTTTCTTCTTCTTCTCTTCAAATTGATTAAAAGTAAGGATTCCATCAGTGCAAATGCTTAAGTCTTTAAAGCTTGTGAAACTGATCCTTTGAGTTTGGCTTTCGTACCAACTTTCGAAATCTTCAGTTAAGTGATACCCCAGATAATCAGGTATGTTGTTGTGATCGTATTCTGTGATATTGCCATCAAGTGCCACATAGCCATCGCCAACAGCAATGAGCTCCCCATGGTTTGTATGTGTATCGAGCACCAGTAAGATGAGCGTTGCTAAAAGATCATTCTTTTCCAAGAGCAGTTGGTTCCTGAAAATTTTGAGGTTTTCAAATATTTGCTTTAAGATTTCCTTAAGATCGGCTTCAAGGTTTTGGGGATTTTCGGTATCAGTATGCAATAAGTGTTGAGCTATTTTTTTGAGGATTTTGCCAGTGAGGGTAGCGGCAAAGTGGCTTTCGTTGCCCATGCTACAACCGTCTAGTACGGCGAAGAGCTGTTTGTTTTTTCCATATTCTGCTGAAATCAAGTAGTCTTCGCAGAAATTTTTGTGAAATTCTCCGATAGTAAGGGTCTTATACACTTTCATAATTGACCAAAGATAAAAAATAAAATCACTTTTTATCAAATTT
Source organism: uncultured Cytophagales bacterium (assembly GCA_945957555.1). Taxonomy (GTDB): domain Bacteria; phylum Bacteroidota; class Bacteroidia; order Cytophagales; family UBA9547; genus CAMFLX01. Next base: position 29,046 of record CAMFLX010000028.1, on the reverse strand, counting down.
TGGATTACTCCAAAATGGCTACATCACCTTTGATCTTTTTAGTTTCAGTTTTACCCCTCACAGTTCCGCTGTAGGTACATACATAGTTATATACTCCTGAAGGCAAGGTTTTGCCAAGATACATGCCGTCCCAAGTAGCGTTGTGGTCGTTTGATTCGTAGATCAGTTCACCCCATCGGTTGTAAAATTTGATACTGAACGTGGATGTGAACGCCGTAAAGAACTCAAGTTTGTCATTTTTGCCATCATCATTGGGTGTGAATGCAGATGGGATAAAAACTTTCGGCTCGCAGTTGTTGAGCACTTCAGTACTACTGGTTGTAGTACAGTTTTGTAGATTGGTAATTGTCACCGAGTAGGTTCCTGCTTTGTTGACACTAATGTTGGCTGTGCTTTCCCCAGTAGACCAAAGGTAGGTTTTGATATTGGCTTGTGAGGCGTCTAGTACGATGCTTCCCTTTTCTTCCTCGCAAAATAGGGTCTGTGGTTCAAGCGTTACTTTGGGGGCAGGTATTACATGTATAGTGATGCTGTTGCTTTCCGCTTCCTTGGGTTGAGTACAGGCGGCATCGCTGGTTACATACACTGAGATTTTGTCATTGTTTTGTAAGGTTGAGGTACTGAAGGTATAGTTGGTACTTTGAGCCTTACCGTTGAGCCGCCATTCCAGACTTGGCAAGGTACCCCCACCTTTAATAGAATCGGCGGTAAACGTGATGGTCTCCCCTGCACAAATGCTGTCTTTAGCAAGAGCTAAGGATATGGGATCGGAGGGAAGTATGGTCAGGTGCTTGATATGAGCTCTGGTTTTGCCACAAGTATCGATGTAGTTCAGCGTAATAGTTTGGATACCTTTGGTTTGGAATAAATGTGAGGGTTCCGCTTTAGAAGAACTGCCGTTATCGCCAAAGTCCCAAGAAAGATTGCTGGTGTCGGCCAAGCTTGCCAAATGGAACTGTGTGGGGTTTGCAAAACATGTATCAATATAGCTAAACTCCCTATTGGCAATATGTACGGTATCAATTACAGCAGTGTCTAAAGCGGTACAACTTTCCAATGTCACACTTACTGAGTAGGAACCTACCGTATCAGCGCTTATGGTTTGAGAACTTTCGCCAGTATTCCATGTATAGCTAGCTCCAGTGTTTTGTGCATCGAGTGTAATCGGTAAAGTACAAGAGACACTGTCTTTGAGTTTAAGAATTGGACCCACTATTTTTAGTGTTTTCGAAATCGTATCTCGGCCACTCAAAGCACAACCATCGATATAAGCGAATTTTACGGTCTTGAGTCCTTTGTCAGTATAGATATGGATTGTGTCTGAAGCGCTGCTACCATCGCCAAAATCCCAGGATGAACCCACCGTGTCTGCAAAATGGATCAATTTAAACTGTGTACCCGAAAACACACAGGTGTCGGTATAGCTAAAATTGGGTTTGAGTGGAGTTAATAAGTCCTTCATAAAGTTGGGCAGAGTGCCTTGCACCACTGAGCCACTGGGAAGGGCAATTTGACCTGATTGATAATTTGAAAGAGCCCCTAGGCCATCAGGATTGTTAATGATTCCTAGTGTATTGCCTTTATTATTGTCGACCACGTAGATTTTACCATCCGGGCCCATTTGTAGTCCATATTTAACCTTGCCAGTCGTGGCAATATTGGTATTTATAAAAGAAGACAAAAAGCCAGAGGAAATATCAACTTGCCTGATGATGGCTAATGCAGTGTCCGTCAAATAGATTTTGGTACCATCGGGCGAAAATTCACAACCATAAGGCACGGTCCCAAATTTGGTGATTGAAATAAGATTGCTCAATAAGCCAGTAGTCTTGTCAAAGTTGTATAATTCGTAAACGCCACCAGCGGTGGTAAGCAACTTTGTACCATCAGGTGAAAACTTCATTTGGCCCACATTATGAAGCGAACTTGAATAAGTCGTGCCCAAAGCACTTATAACAGCCGTATTACTTACTCCAGTAGCACTTACCAAGTAGGCTCTGAAGTTTTTAGAATTGGACTCATGGGCCATCACCCATACGTCGGTGCCATTGGCATGGCGCACTGCTGCCACTTTTTCAGAACTGGGTTTGAAGAGCAAATTGTTTTTGGAGATTACATCTCCCAAGCCACCATTTAGTGATATATCTACGATGCTATAGTTGAAACCAGCCGTAGGGCCGTTTACTTTTCCAGCAAAAGAAGGACAGGTGAAGATTATATAAAGGCTGTCGCTACTAGGCTGTGGAATGATGATACTCGATTGTGTGGCATTGGGGTCGCCAAGGAGTCCCGTGCCATTGGTCATCACGTTATGATTTTTGTCCCAAACGTTTACGCCATCAGTGTAAAACAGTAGGTTGCCCACGCTGTCGCAGATACTCGCAGTACTTCTCGCTTGGATCGGGCTGTTGCCCATTGTACTTACAGGACTGGTATTAAAGTCCAAGCCTGCGCTATTGCCAAAATACCAAACATTGGCCTCCTTAGACAATGCCGCCGCTCGACCACGTATGACTATGGTGTCCTTTAAAGAACAGGCACCATCGGTAAGTTCTACAACGTAGGTTCCTGCTTTATAAACTATTAATGAATCTTTGCTGCTGCCATCAGACCAAAGGTGTGTGGCACAGGGATACCCAGATTTAAGGGTATAAGGAAACATACAAATCGCCGTATCGCTGCCCAAGTTGAGTGTGGCACTACATAGATTTGGACTGCATACTTGGGTTTTGGCAAAGCAGGTCCACGAGATACTTAGGAAGACAATTATATACTTTATATATAATTTCATTGTTTTGATATTTGGGCAAAAATACCAACAAATATTTTTTAAAACACGCAAATGTTACAAAATGAAAGAATTATAACTAATTTTGTAGCGCAATACTGCGTTTTTAAATATGAAATCTATTATTTGTCTACTTGTATTTCTGCTGATTTCAAGCTTGGGACTCAAGGCACAAGACATGCAATATTCTCAATATTACGCCAATCCATTGTATATGAACCCAGCCTTTGCAGGAACGGGTGACAATACGAGACTTATGGCCAGCTTTAGGAACCAATGGCCAAATCTTCAAGGCAAATATATCAGCTATGCTGCTGGCGCAGATCACTATTTTCCGCATTTGTCCAGTGGGGTAGGGGTATATCTGAACCATGACAGGGTCGCGACTGCTCGTATCGCTTCTACAGAATTGGGGATGATGTACAACTATAATATGAAGCTTAGTGATGAATGGAACCTGAGGCCTGCCATCCAGGTGAACTTGGTGTCGCGCAATACGAACTTCAATAATTTGACATTTAACGAGCAATACAATAGCGCCGGTCTTACGGGTGCCAACAATACTGAGCAATTGGGCAGCGCCCAAAACGTAAACTACGCAGATATTTCCACGGGGGGTATGGTGCATAACGAAAGCCTCTGGTTGGGGCTGTCGCTACACCACATGAACAGGCCTAATCAAAGTGTGCTGGAAGGCAAGAGTAAACTGCCTACCAAGATCAGTCTACAGGGTGGATATAAATTTAACATGACACCTTACGATCCTTATGCCGAACGTATGGGCACCCTCAAGGAAGTTTCGTTTACTCCTACATTTATGTACAAGGCTCAGGGTAAGTTTGACCAATTGGATCTGGGAGCTTACTTTTACTATGAGCCTATTTTGGTAGGACTTTGGTATCGTGGTTTGCCTTTGGTTAAGAAATCCTTAAACAAAGGCATCAACCATGACGCTCTGGTGTTTATGGCCGGGATCAAGGCAAATGGATATTCCTTTGGTTACAGTTATGACATGACCATCTCTTCACTAGGCATGAACAGCGGTGGTGCGCACGAGATCTCCTTTATATATGAGTTCCGCTGGGGCAAGTATGTAGACAAACACAATGGTCGCCAAGCGAGGATCAAAGCTCCCAAAAGTATCCAAAGAATGCCAAGCCCGTATTTGTAGTCATCATATTGCTACAATTATGCCTTCCAGCTATATGTGTTCAATTTTTTTATGAACACTCTGCCATGCAGCATAAAAAAATACTATATTTGACTTGACAATACATTAGGCATACATTTTTTACAGATATAATGACGCTGAACCGCAAAAGCTATAGATTCAAAAGCACAAACAAGATATGATTTAACTTCTAGAAGCTAGGAAGAACTAGTATTCTGGAAGGTCAAAGACGAGGACAGCCTAAGGGCCAGTTCTTATTCATGGTATTAGAATTTTATAATCGAACAGACTCTTAGCACTGCTTAGGGTCTGTTTTTTTTATAGGGGGGCGAGTTCACACAATCAGGTTTACGCTCTCATCTATGACCGAGAAAAGCGCATCAATGTGTAAGAAAAGCCCATCAATCATCGAGAGGAGCGCATCAATGTCCGAGAAATGGGCAACAGTGTCAGAGAAAAGTCAATCAATGTTCGAGAAATGAGCATCGATGTCCAAGAAATGGATAACGATGACTGCGGAAAGCGCATCAATCACCGCGGAAAGTGCATCAATCGCCGCGGAAAGTGCATCAATCGCCGCGGAAAGTACATCAATTGTCGCGGAAAGCGCATCAATCATCGCGGAAAGTACATCAATCACCGTGGAAAGTGCATCAATCGTCTCGGAAAGCGCATCAATCATCGAGAGTAGTGCATCTTTTCTGTGATTCCTTATATTTGTATTTATAGGAGACTTAAATAAATTGCCTATGACCGCAGATGAAAAGTTAATACGAGAGTATAAACAGTATCAGGAAAAAGTAGCTAGAGAAGGTCATCATTCACTCTTTAAAAGCTTTACATGTATCAGTACCACCCAAGAGCTCAGTGTGAAGATTTATCCAGAAGGGGATTTTGAAGCTACTGCGTCTATTATCCCTAAGATTCTTGCCGTTGGTATGGTGCTTTTGGCATTACTTTTTCTGTTAATAGGCTTACTAGATCAAAATGCTTTGATCATGAGTATAGTCGTTTGTATTGCACTCATTCCTATGGCCTATTTTCAATATAACTATAAACCAGAGGTAACACTCATTCAAATCAATAAACAAGGCATTGGGATCAACAAATCAGCTTTGTATTGGAATAGCATAGTGAATACCTACATACATGAAGTAAATACGGGCAAAGAAACAAAACGATATTTGCTAATTGAACATACCGAGGGGGTAATCAGATGTCCGCTTTCAAGCTTGAATAAGTCATACAGAAACATTGCCTCGGCAATAGAATATTTCAAGGCTAGAAAGGAATTGTGAGTTATAAATGCTGGGTTTGAATTGTGAATAGCTCGTGACCAGTCGTAAGTCGGAGTGGTCATCATCCACGTGTCGGGCGACTAGTCTGAAATGAGAGTAGTCATATTTCAAGTGTCGAGCTACTAGTCCCAAATGAGAGTTTTGTTTGTAAATTTTTGAATGATTCCGCTCCATCAAATTCACTTACAATTACCTGCTCTAGAAACTATCGGTGTGTGACTGCACAACATTTGATTAGGCCAACAATTACGAAGAGACCATCCTTGCAAATCCACAAGGATGGTCTCCTAGGTGTTACTTTTTGGTAATTACTCTTGCTTGCTTGTAAGTACCGCTGTTATTGCTTATCTGCACATTACAGATGTAGTTACCTTTGGTAAGTCCAAGTTTTTCGGCGTTCAATGGAAGCACCTGCTCTCCAGCACTTAATCCATTGTATTGTTCTTGTCCTATCTTTCTACCCATCATGTTGTATACCTCTATACTCACATCAGAGCTTTGATTGAGTAATATTGGCAAAGTGGTTTCGTCCACAAACGGGTTGGGATAGTTTTGTCCTATGGTAAATTGGCTTTCGGCGTTTTCATCGCTTAGGCTAGATACTCCGGTAGGGCCAGCTACATATATATCGCTAGCAAGTACATAACCCTCGGCAACCGAGCCAGTCACGGTAGACATTTCATTAGCAGCGCTGTCTGCAAATACGTTGTCGCTGGCATTGTAAGTGTATCCATTCATGCCCTTTGTGTATCCGTATGCAGTAGCACTGTTCACGGTAACTACGGCACTATTGCTGCCTTCAGGAAACGCGATCTGCGTAACCAATAGCGAAGTACCGCTGGAGTTGTAAATATGGACATGTATGTGTGTGGCTCTGCTCATGTACCATCCTGGAAATATTGAAGTGAAGGTGACCAATCCATTTGCGTCGGTAACTTGTCTTCCTCTCAGAAAGTGGTTACTTGTATAATCCACCGTTTGCATAGAAGTGCCTCCATATTCGGAATAGTAACCGTCTTTGTCGCAGTGCCAAATATCCACTATGGCACCTTGCAATGGACCGCAGTCATTGTTAGTGTTTTTAATGGTAATATTAATTGTGAAGGCTATGCCCGTTCTGTCGCCAACAATATTGCTACGCAATAGATCTGAAGGCGCTTTGGTAGGAAAGGGCCCTTCTGTTTCGCTACTATCCACAGAGCATGCATCAGTTTTGGTGATATCAGCTTTTACAATTGATGGAGCTATAAGGGCCATACCTAGAAAGCCTACTCCGTTTTTTAAAAAGTCACTTCTTTTCATTTTCTGACTGTTTGAGTTTATTGATTATTTGGTAATTCTAAAAGCAATAAGGTTGAATGCTGGGCCAAGGCCTCAAACTCCAAGTTTACAATATTCCAGAGCCAAAGCCCATCACGATGCTCGATAAGCCTGTTTTGCATTTCAAAGGCACCATTGACCACATAGCAAAACACGCCATTGTTGGGCGCTACAGTGTAGGTGCCCTCCGCTCGGCCTTCATATACTCCAATACATGCCTTTATGCCAATATCAGGAAGTGCTATGCTCGCAAGTGCATTTAGCTTTAGTAAGTTGATATCTAAAGTCTTGGTCTCTGTGTTCGCTGTGCGGAATCCGACATGCAAGAAATTTATAGTATGTGAGTCTAGAGGGTTGCTCAGTACGTATTTTTCACCTTTTTGTAGTCGCAAAAGCTGAATCTGCTCTGCTTGAACCAAAGTAGGCTCTGGTTTGGACTGAGTAACGCATGAAACTGAACCTGTAATTGGTATAACAAGAGCAGAATGATCCTCTTGTGCTAAATATGTTTCTGAGTAGGTTTGTATGAGTGATTCATCATTTAAATATAGCAGGGGGTTTACGGGCTTTTTGTCGATATTCCAGTATGTGCCATAATTGAACGTAAATTGTTTTTGGAAATCTTGCGAGGAGCTTAGACCCCGTTGACTTGCTTTAAATATCTTTGACTTGCAGTCCCCCAACATAAAATCCTCCCGTTACTCTGTACAATAAGAAAGTCTAGAACTCAAAGGTAAAGGTTGCCCGCTAAAAAAAAAAATTCTCATCGTTTTAACAGTTGTACATGAGATCATAGAATAGTTTCATAATAAAGCACCTGTTTTGATGTGTTTGTGGCTTGCATTCAAATGCGATTGTGCTGTACGACTTCCATAGTTTATGTAGGGATCGTTACTTTTTGATTTGTGGAAAGTATTTTTAAAAAATCAAGACAATAGCTAACAACATTATGTTTTTTAGGTTTTTAGTAATAACCTATGGGTGTTTATATACTACTCAGGCTCAGGTAATTACCAACGGGGATTTTAGTGCGGGTGAAACAGGATGGACAGATTGTCTACATGAAACAGAGCATACAGATATTGCCTACGGCGGCAGCTCTTCTACCAACATAGTTGGTGAGGTAGATTCGGAGGTATCCCTGTGTCAGACCATCTCGGGTTTTACTATTGGTAATACCTATCGACTGTCTTTCAAGTCCTCACGACGTAGCAGCGACTGCTCACCTAACCCAGCCAATATCAATTTTTCTATCGATGGGGGAGCTTTGAATCAAAATTTGAGCAAGACAAACCCTACCTTTAACCTTACCACCTCAAGTTTTGAGTTCAAAGCCACAAGAGCCACCCATCAACTCAATATTACAGCTCTGTTTTCGGAGCAGAGTACTTGTGGCGTGCTGTTTGACGACCTGTCGATTCAACTACTACTACCGATCACTTTTTGGGGATTTGACCTAAGCCAGTGCGACCGGGATATTTGTATACAATGGACAGCATCATCCAGTACCCCAAATGCGAAGTATGAAGTGCAGAGATCTCACGATGCGATTACTTGGGAGGTGATTTCCCATGTTGTTGTGCCTTTAGATATTAATATAGCACAGTCTTATGAGGTTAAAGATGTAAGTGTAGGCTCAGGGGTCAATTATTACAGAGTAGTGGCTAGCGATCAGTACAACAGTTACAGTACTGGTATCAAGTCAGTTAGGAATAGTGATGTTTCCGAGGTATATCCTAACCCTACCCAAAGGTATGTGTATGTACGACATATTGGCCCCATAAAGGTTGTCGATTATTTAGGTATGCCTATTTTAGATCTGGTCGCTGTGTACGAAGAGGATCAATCCGTGATTGATTTTGGACAGTTAAAACCTGGTGTTTATTTTGTGATTGTGGATCAAACTTACCATAAAGTTGTAAAGTCGGGACTGTAAACCCAAAAGCAAGGGCTGAAGGTCAACAAAATTTAAAGGGTCATCAGACAAGTGTCCAGCGACTAGTCCCAAATGAGAGTAGTCGTTTGTAAAGTTGCGGATGACTAGTCCGAAATGAGAGTAGTCGTTTGTAAAGTTGCAGGTGACTAGTCCAAAACGAGAGTAGTAGGTTGTAAAGTTACGGGTGACTAGTCCCAAACGAGAGTAGTAGGTTGTAAAGTTGCGGATGACTAGTCCGAAACGAGAGTAGTAGGTTGTAAAGTTGCGGATGACTAGTCTCAAATGAGAGTGGTAGGTTATAAAGTTGCGGATGACTAGTCCGAAACGAGAGTGGTCGTTTGTAAAGTTGCAGGAGACTAGTCCCAAACGAGAGTAGTGGGTTGTAAAGTTACGTATGACTAGTCTCAAACGAGAGTGGTCGTTTGTAAAGTTACGGGTGACTAGTCCCAAACGAGAGTAGTCGTTTGTAAAGTTACGGGTGACTAGTCTCAATCAAATTCACTTACAATTTTGAGCCCCGAAAGTAGATCGTGGGTGAGTTGTGATCAAATGGTTTATATTTCAACCCCCAATACTTTCAAAATGTCAATTTTGAACTTATTCATAGTTCTTTTGTGATAATTATCAATATTTGATTCTATTCCAAAAACCATTCTTAAAATGTCATCTTTTCCAATATGTTCGTTCTTAAAGATATCTGTAATGGATTCTATGTAGTTTGTTGAATATTTTTGACGTAAGTCGATTAAATCTTTTAATTCCAAATTACTATGAGCATTATAGATTTCTTCTATTTCAAAAACCTTTAAAGTTTTATCCATTTTGGAATCTTTTACCACTTCTACTGTTACTTTTAATTCATTCGTACTATCATAAAAAAAATCAAAACTGTAAGTTTCTTTTTCATCAATATAGGGGTGAACATAGTCTTTTGTGTTAAATTCTATAGTACCTTTTAAGGTGGTATTACACATGGAACAACTTGGTATTAAGTTAAAGTATGAGAGTGCTAAAATTGGATATTTGCTTTGAGGGAACCAGTGATCAAATTGTGGTCTCGCAATTCTGTCAGAATTATTGTGTTTCTTTTTGTGTCTATTTTTTATTACTGTCAAGGTGTAATTCCTATTGCAATAAGTACAAGTATTTCTATTCATTAAACTTGCTATTTTATAAGATGTGGATTGGCTTTCCGAAATAATTGATTTATAATCAAAAATCTCTCCTAAAGATTTTAAACTTGTTTTACTTCTAAATAAATCATATATGGTTACACTAAGTTTTTCTAGCTCCCTTGGTTTACTTAATAATATTTCTTTAATTTTTTCATCTTCAAAATAATCTTTTAGATGCCTATTATGTCGTTTTGCTTTCTCTAAACGTGACTTTACCTTGGGTAAAATAATCTTTTGGAACTCATCTAGAGTTTCAATGGAGGGATGTGGCAAATAAATCATAGATTATTTCTTTTTTGAAGTTTTAATTTCAGTTCTTCTTCTTGAAGTTCTTTTATTTTTCTTTGAATAGTTAATAGCCTAGCGTTTTGACCAGTAACTTCTTCGTATTTTTCTAGTAGTTTTTGATAAATAAAGCGTTCTCCAATAGTGTTTATAATCCTTAAGATATCATTGGATTTGGACAAATCTCTGGAGGTATTATTTAGCCAACTTATGGTTTCGTCAATTTTGGTTTTTGCGAATTCGCCCATAAAGCCATCTTCTATAAAGAAGTCATCTTTTAATAAATCATAAATATTGGCCCCGAAAGTTTTTGAATTTGTTTCTACAACCCTTGCATTACTTTTTTCATCGGGTTTTAATTTTATAATATTACTACTGGGTACATCGGAAGCAATGATGGGGTTGTTGGTGGCAAGTATAAACTGAATCTTTTTCTCAGGAAACATCATACGGATGTATTCAGTGATCCATTTGATATATTGTTTTTGCCAATGGGGATGAAGGGTGGTTTCACCTTCATCTAAACAAAATAAAATTGTGTGAATATGTCTTTCTGCTAATAGGGCATATCGAATATTGTTATATATCCTTCCAAATAAAGTAAGCCGAAATAATTGACCATTACTCAATCCTGTCCATCTAAAGTCAAATATTGATACATTGCTACTAGAATAATCCAATGTGTCAAACCATTGTAGAGGCTCGAATTCTTTAAATTCTTTAAAATTATTAGGTCTATAAATGATTACATCTCCATTTCCTGTTTCGATATAATCTACATATTTTAAACTAATTTTTTTGATGTAAGATGGTATATCTATTGTTTCTATTTTTTCTTTAACAGAATTGAAATGAGATCTTAAGCGTTCGTCATTAAAATGGTTAATATATTTATCGAATAATTTTAATAATCCATGATAACAGGCCACTAAATCGAAATTGTTAATATCTTCAAAATCTGGATTAGAGCAATATTCCTCAAGATAAGTTACCTTTTCATGATGAAAATCTACAGTAGATATTAGATCAGTGAGTTCAATAATATGTCCAATCATACAATTGGTAAAAAACAGATTTATCAAAGTGTTCTTGCTCTTTGAAGTTTTATTACTATGGTTATCTTCAGCCATAGCTTTTTTTCTCGCTAATAGTCTATCAAATGTCTCCACAACATCAGCATTTAATTGATAAACCTTTAAATATTTATATCTTTTTGAAATTTCAATACTAGGAGTTCCACTATGAAAAATCATACTGAAGAATTTTTCATCCAATCTCAGAAACATCAAATGTCCACATGTCTCACTCTTGTTATATTTATGGAACAAATTATTTGCGTTTATGGGAGGATTTTTATCGTCCAAAATACTTTTATAAAGTAAGACATCTTGTGAGATATCGAAATGAGGTAATTCAATACCATTACTACGACTGGCAGATTGTTGCAAATATTGGTCAATTTTCCGACCATCGCCGCGAAATATTGGATTATAATAGACACGACACATACCATCGAAATAATCTTCAAACTTAGAAGAGCTAGGTCTATCATAATGAATTTTAAATCCTGTATTGGTGCCTATTTCATTGATCTTTGTTGATTTCAGGTAATTAGCGTTTTTGTATATTAGTAAGCTATCACTGTTAAGATTTTCTCTGAATATAAAAATGGGCTTTAAATAAGGCTTGTACAAATATTCAAGTATCGATGTTTTCCCTGCTCCATTTTTCCCCAACAATAGGGTAAGATTCATTACATTCTCGCCCCAAAAGTCCTTAGGTAATCCATCTATTTTCTCAAAGTCAAGTTCATCCTTTTCATGATCATAAGTAAAGTGAAACTCAGGAGAAAAATTAATGCCTTGTTTGGAGATGTTTTTGTATTCGTCTATCCAGACGTAGAGTAGTTCCATATTGCGTATGATCAGTAGGGTAAATATAGGGAATCCACTACGTAAGACAAAATGGGGGTTTTGTACAGGCCAAGACCAATTTGTAAGTCATCGGTTCATGGTTTTAAATGATGTAAAATAGAATTTGAAGTGAGCAGAGAACGTCTAAAATTGAGAATTTTTCATAAATTTGCATTGATTTAAAATCTAATTGAAATTTTATATGAATCCTAGAACATTGATTGTTTATCTGTTTTACTTTTTGTGTGTTGTTTTTATATGCTCATCGTGTAATAGTAGTAGCTATATGAATACAAAAGTATCTGTTCCTGTATTTAAAGATTCTTCTATGCTTATCGGAACTACATATATTGGAACTAGAAAAATTGAAGCTAATGCTTCATATTCGTTTCTTAAAAAACTATATGTAACAGGGGCAATTTCTAACGTATGGTTTGGTAGCAAGGGTACATCGCTGGATCTTGGCCTTGGTTATGTGCCTATAAAAAAAAAGACGTTCCATTGGAATATACATGGTATGTATGGTTTCACAAAAATGAATTATAAAGATGATAATACTGCGATTCCTATTTTTGATATCAGAATTGTGAGAAAGGCGAGCCTTAACACAAAGTATGAAAAGCTAAACATTACAACTTATTGTTCTTATGTTGGTAGCAAAAGGCTGACAGTATCATTAGGCGTACGTAGTAATTATGTTAAATACGGTGAATTTATAAATACCACAATTTTTTCGGATGATCCAGGAAGAGCCAATATGACGGCAACAACTCTTAGTGATACGGTGATTTTCAGAAACAAAGGATTCGCGACACTTGACCCTTTTATAAATTATAGTTCTAAAATTTCAAAACATTTTGGTTTTAACATTCAGGTATTGTATTCGTTTTCAAGAAATTTGGAAGTAGAAGGCATACTAAATGAACGGAAGACCTATGACCGAACTACGGTACTTAATGAAACATCTATTGTATCGGTTACATATCCTAAATACAAAAGATTATTATTCAATATAGGCTTATATTTTGATTTTTAATCTGTATTTAACTAACTATTCAATCTGCCTTGGATGATTTTAAATCAGTAAGAGCTCTTTCTAAGCTTAAGTAGGGGATTTATACTTCAAAGTTAGTACATCTTTGGAAATCACGAGGATCGGTTTGTTGGATAGTTACTGAAAATAGCGAGTTTAGACCAAGGTTTTTTGTACTGTTGTAAATATAATTAAAACGGGAGGAGCCTTAAAATAGACAATCTTGCTTGAAGAAGCCATGAGCCCTTCAAGCAAGATTTAAACATACCAATGAATGGTAAGGTGATTATTATTTAAGCACATTCTACATCATTTGCTGGCCTTACGTGATGGCTTCAAGTCTTTCCAGCACTTGATTAATTAAAATTAATAATCTCTAAATTATAAAACAAGCATTCTTAAAAATATAATAATTGTTAGAACAAATATTATTATAACAAGAATATTCAATCCTTTGAATCCTGCGATTTTAAGAGGTTTTTGCTTGGGAATTCATCAAATTAAAAAAAATAATATATTTTTGTGTGAACACAGAAACAGTACTATGACACCAACACCATATCAACCTGGATTACACGTACTCGGAGAACTCCATACCTCTTCTGAACATTTACTGATTGCTGTGGAAGCAGTACGTACCTTCATAGACGGTCGCATTGTACACTATGGTTTACACAAACTCGGCGATCACTACCATAGTTTTGGCGCACATAGCGGCTATACAGGTATTGTATGCCTTACGGAGTCGCACATATCGCTACATACTTGGCCAGAGTTTGGTTATCTTACTTTGGACGTGTATTTGTCTAATTACGAACAGGTGAATGACGGAAAAGCGCAGGCATTTTTTGAGGACTGCGTAAAGTACTTTGAGTGTTCAAAATATACCAAAACTGAACTGAAGCGATAAAAGATGGCACATTGTAGAAATTGTGGCAATCACCTCTTGTTTCGATACCATTTCACGATCGCGAAAGTATGTGAACAGTGCGGCTATGTAGTGTCATTAGATCCCTTAGATAAAAGTTTGTACAAACCTGAGCCCGTGCCTGATGAATACTGTTTGGATCTGATCCATAAAACAGTATCCCTCAAAAAGACCCAAGGCATAGTTACAGGACGCTTGCGTTACTTTTATACAGAGGGATATTTGAACAAATGGCCTCTGTGTTTTGAAGGCAAGCATTTGTGGATTTGTGAGTCTATGGGTCATTACTTTATGTTGATGCCTTCAGTGGCTGGGCGTTTCCCCAAAGATCTGGAGGTTGAAGACACGGTAACCCATGAGGGTGTCAGCTATTCGGTGGATGCCATTCACCAAGCCTTGGGCTATAGTATGGAAGGCGAATTGCCCGATTTTGATACCTATTTCTCTGAATTTAGCTCCATAGAGTGTAGCAATGACAAGCAAATACTCATCATCCATCAGGATGCACAAGGCGCACAAATATTTTTCACAGGAATGGACATTACTTTTAACGAAATTATTAGTATTTTGCGCTAGCTGTACCGAATATGATATATCCTCAAAGCGAAGTTATTTGCCCCAAGTGCAAGCACAGAATGCCCAGATACACGGGTGCGAGAGCGCAGTATTTTAGCTGTGGGAGCTGTCGTACCTATTTTTCTGACAAAAGCCATGTAATCAGGATAGAGGGGGACTTTGTAAAAGAAATGTCTGCAAGGATCCCTATTGGTTCTGTAGGTAAGTTTGATAACATAGATTATGTAGTGGTAGGCCTTTTGATCGGCAAGGAGGTCAACACCTTCTATTTCTGGAACGAATACATCCTGTATAACCAAGACCATGGCTACCTCACCCTCAGTGAATACAGCGGTCATTGGAACATAGTAAGGCCCATATCTGCGCCTAAAGCAAAAGGAAGTAACTACACCTACGAAGGCGTAAAATATGATCTGTTCTCAAAGTACGACATGTTTTATGCGGCGGCGGAGGGAGAATTTACTTGGAACCTGATCCCTAAGAAAGACAACAAAGTTTCTGAATACATAGCACCACCGCATAGTATCCTAAGGGAAGAAAACGATGGCAAGGTGGAATGGCACCAAGCGACCTATTTAAGTCCCGATGCGCTTAAAGCTGCATTCAAAGCGAGTTTGTCGGTGAAAACTGCTAGTCCGGTAGGCGTGTACAGCAATCAGCCCAACCCTTATATAGAAAAAGCCACCTGGGTGTGGAAGTATACCATAGGGTTCATCATAGGTATTGCTTTGGTACTCTTCCTGCAAATGATGATTACGCCCTCAGAGCGAGTGTTTAACGAGGCGCTCTCTGTGGACACCTTACCTGGTAAGCCAGAATCTTACAAAACTTTTGTGTCTAATGACTTCAAACTCAACAGTGCCTTGGGCTATAGCTCCTTACGGATTACGCTCGATGCACCACTGGACAATACCTGGTTAGAAGCAGAGGTCAATCTCATCAACCAGACCACCGATGATGAATATAATGCTGAAGTAGGCATGGAGTACTATCACGGCTATGAAGGTGGCGAAAACTGGAGCGAAGGTAGTCGTTCTCAAGACAAGATCCTTTCTATGGTGCCCGATGGTACCTATAAACTAAGTATAACCCCACATACGGAATCTACTACTAGTTTTGGAGTGAGGCCTACGCCTAAAGTGGCTTTGTACAATGTGGCCATAGATCAAAACACGGCGATTACGAGTAATTATGTGATGGTCATATTGCTCATACTGGTATATCCTATCTATGTGTGGATCAGAAAAAGTACTCGGGAAAGTAGCAGATGGGGCAACAGTGAATATGGAGCTTGATATGGAAATAAAACAAGGAAAATACTATTTGATATTTTTGGTGGTACTGCTGGTGTTTTTTGCCATCAGCAATTTGTTGGGCATGAGGTATTTTGGTTCTCAGTCTGAGAAATGGTCGCCAGAATCGCAAGGACAGTCTCACAAATAATAAATTTTTTAAAAGAAATACAATGGAACATTTACTCAACATCAAGTACATAACGGCGTCAATCGTTTACTCCTTTATTGGTATCATTATTTTAGTGTTTTCTTTTTGGGTGATAGAAAAAGTAACCCCTGAAAACCTGTACAAGGAGATTCTGGTGAATAAAAACGTGGCCTTGGCTATCATGTTGTCGGCATTTATGTTGGCAATCGCCATCATCATTGCATCAGCCATACATGGATAGTAGTAGGGAAGAGACACAACAGCAGGGTTTTGCGAAGCCCGCATT
The DNA here is from genome assembly GCA_945957555.1 of uncultured Cytophagales bacterium. Taxonomy (GTDB): domain Bacteria; phylum Bacteroidota; class Bacteroidia; order Cytophagales; family UBA9547; genus CAMFLX01. Next base: position 12,894 of record CAMFLX010000028.1, on the reverse strand, counting down.
GCTGTTGCTTTCGGTGTTTGTCATTGCTACCTGTGGCCTTATTTATGAATTGGTTGCAGGTACCTTGGCCAGTTATGTATTGGGAGATTCTGTAACGCAGTTTTCGACCATCATCGGCACCTATCTTTTTGCTATGGGAGTGGGCTCGTACCTTTCGCGGTATATCAATACTCATTTGTTTGTACGATTTATACAGATAGAGCTCATGATTGCCCTCGTAGGGGGCTTCTCTTCGGCTTTGCTTTTTGTATTGTTTGAGCAAGTGGCTTACTTCAGGCTCATTTTATACGCCTTGGTGTTTTTAACGGGCTTACTCGTGGGTTTGGAGATTCCGCTACTCATGCGCATGCTTAAGGATCGCTTCAGCTTCAGCGATTTGGTCTCGGAGATTTTTACTTTTGACTACATAGGGGCACTGCTCGCCTCCCTAATCTTCCCGCTCTTTTTTGTTCCTCACATTGGGCTCATTCGCACCTCTTTGTTTTTTGGCTTGCTCAATGCTGGCGTAGCACTTTGGGTGTGCTACACGCTTACCGAGAAAAATCACAAGATTCAATGGCTCAAAACCATTGGGTTTATAGTGATAGCAGTGTTAGTGCTCGCCTTTGCCTTTGCTAATAAGATCCAGAATTTTGCAGAGGAACTTTCGTACCACGACAAAGTTATTTATTCCAAATCGAGCCCTTATCAAAGGATCGTGCTCACCAAACATAAGAATGACGTACGTCTGTTTCTCAATAACAACTTGCAGTTTTCTTCAGTAGACGAGTACCGCTACCACGAATCCTTGGTCCATCCCCTCATGAGTTCTTTGAATAATAGGGATACTATAGTGATTTTAGGGGGAGGAGATGGCTTGGCCGCAAGGGAAGTATTCAAATATAAAGATGTGAAGAAAGTATATTTGGTGGATTTGGATCCTGAAGTAACACAGCTTTTTAAGTCACATCCTTTGCTGACACCTTTGAATAAAAACGTATTCAATAATCCCAACATTGAAGTGTTGAATCAGGATGCCTTTATTTGGCTCTTGGACCAAAAGAAAACTTTTAATGCCTTCATTATCGATTTTCCAGATCCTTCAAATTTTTCGGTGGGTAAGCTCTACAGCCTCACTTTCTATAGAAAACTCTTTCAGATGTTGAGTGATGGAGGTGTGGTGGTGATCCAATCAACTTCGCCATTAGTCGCACCCAAGTCTTATTGGTGTGTAGAGGCAACTTTGATCAAGGCGGGTTTTCAGACGCTTCCCTATCATACTTTTGTACCAGCTTTTGGCGATTGGGGCTATATCATGGCATATAAAGGGGCTTTGCCCAAATTGGGTGTGTTGCCCGATTCACTGCAATATTATAGTTCCGACGCATTTGCAGCCATGTGTCATTTCACCAAAGACATGCAACGACGTAAGGTAGAGGTGAACCAATTGAACAACCAAGCACTGGTGCGTTACTTTGAGGAAGAGTGGGGGAAGATTAATTGAGACTTGGGAATGAGTCAAGATACAAGACACAAGAGCCAAGACATAAGAGTTTAGATTTTAGAGAAAAGATTAAGGAGAAAAGACTGTCGTGCTGCGTTTGGCATTAAGCGTTCCGCCTTTGGCTTTCAACAAAAACATCCATGCAAAATTCGAGACGACGGTTTTTTTATGTGACAACAGCTTTAGTGGCTACGGCTCCGCTGTATTGGACATGGAAGAAACTGTTTGCTGAGGATAAACGATTGATCCCTGGCCGTATGTTAGGTGCAGCATACCAAAGAGGGCACAATATCTTTAAAATGATGTTCAGCAAACCTTCTAGTAGTCAGCAAATTGGTACGGTTATCATAGGTGGGGGTATCAGTGGCTTGTGTGCTGCTAGGCAATTAAAGAAAAAAGGATATGACGATTTTTTACTTTTAGAACTTGAGGATCATGCTGGCGGTAATTCTCGATTTGGTGAAAATAAAACAGGTAAATTTCCCTTGGGAGCACATTACTTGCCCATTCCTTCTCCAGAATTCAAGGAGCTCATAGCATTATTGCAAGAAATAGAGCTCATTACACACATCGACGAGAAGGGCTTGCCACATTATGAAGAAAGGCATCTTTGTCACGATCCAGATGAAAGACTTTTTATCAACGGTCACTGGCAGGAAGGGCTCATCCCACATTTTGGCGTTCCTAAAGACGAACAAGTGCAGATTCGTAAGTTTATTACGCTCATGGACACCTATAAAAACGCCAAAGGTAGCGATGGTAAATATGCCTTTGACTTGCCAGTAGACCGTAGTTCTGCAGATCAGGTTTTTCGTAGTTTGGACAAGATTTCCATGCAGCAGTTCTTGGAAAACAATCACTTGCATTCTCCTTATTTACACTGGTATGTATCTTATTGTTGCAAGGACGACTTTGGAAGTACACTCGAAGAAACGTCCGCCTGGGCGGGAATTCATTATTTTGCAGGAAGACGTGGCGCCGCTGGCAATGCCAACCATGAACAGGTGATCACATGGCCAGAAGGAAATGGCTGGTTGGCGGAGAAGCTCTTGGAAACGAGCAAGGAACACTTAAGAAGTTCTTGTATGGTATTTGAAGTCCATCAAAATGCCGATGAGAAGTATGAGATCGATTATATGGATTATTCTGACGGTTCCGTAAAAAGGATAATTGCTCAAAATGTGATTTTTTCGTGTCCACAGTTTGTACAAAGACATATCAAAACGAATATCAAAGAACTTAAAGAACGTACAGATGCGGAATTTAGCTATTCAACTTGGGTGATTGTCAACGCTGAGTTAGACGCCTCAAAAGTGGCAGAGCGAAATGGTACCCCATTGTCTTGGGACAATGTGATTTATGGGACACAGTCTTTGGGCTATATCAACAGCAGCAACCAAAAGCTGGAAAGACATAAAGATCGATACAATTTTACATGGTATTATCTCTTTCCCGAATCTGGAAAGGAAGCAAGAAAGAAAGTTATAAAGAAAACTCGTGAAGAATGGGTAGCGCTCATGTGTACAGATATGGAAAAAGTGTACTCGGGCTTTTCAGATTGGGTACTCAGTAGTGATGTGTGCGTGTGGGGCCATGCCATGATAAAACCAAGTGTGGGTTTTATGTGGGATGGGCCAAGAGCCAAAGCAGCCCAAAGCATCAATGGTTCTTTGTATTTTGCACATACGGATTTGAGCGGTATGTCGCTGTTTGAAGAAGGTTTCATCAGGGGGACCGAAGTGGCTAATGAACTGTTAAAAACGACACATCATGTCTAAAAAGCCAAACTATCTCTATACACCTTGGTCTGATTGGCTTTTTATCATTGCCCCGCCATTTGTTTGTTTGGCAGTAGTTTTTGTCTGTGCACCCTATTTTTCTTTGCATCATGAAGTAGAACCTTTCCATTGGTTCATACTAGTCATGATGGTTGATGTGAGCCATGTGTATAGTACCATTTACAGAACTTATCTCGATCCTGATATGCGACAAAATCATAAGCTGCTTTTATATGGTATTCCTCTGGTAGTTTGGGTTGCGGGCATCATTATGTATCTGTTTGGAGATCTCATGTTCTGGAGGATTATGGCCTATCTTGCTGTTTTCCATTTTGTGAGGCAGCAGTATGGTTTCTTTAAACTGTATGGCCGAACTGAAGTTTTGACACCATTTCGCAAAACTGTTTCTACCCTCATGATTTATGCGGCGACTTTGTATCCTGTGTTGATTTGGCATGTTTCAGGGGCGAAAAACTTCACTTGGTTTGTGCAAAATGATTTTCTGCTCACAGAGCGAAGGGAATTAATTCCCTATATCACTTTAGCGTATGGGCTTATCTGGTTGATTTATTTGTATCAGGAGTTTCAAGCTTTTTTGACCACCAAGTTTGTTAATATTCCCAAGAACATGATTCTACTAGGTACTGCGCTGTCTTGGTATTTTGGAATCGTGTATTATAACTCTGATCTCATCTTTACTTTTTTAAACGTGGTGAGTCATGGAGTACCTTACATGGCTTTGGTGTGGATGTATGGCCACAAGAGAATGGCGCAAAAGACATTTCAGTTTTCAGAGATCCAGACCTTGGTGTTTTCGACCAAAGGAATCATTGCTTTCGTGTTGATTCTGCTGGGTTTGGCATACTTGGAAGAAACCCTTTGGGACTCTTTGGTATGGCACGATCACCCCGAATACTTTAGCTTTCATTGGATTTGGGGCACAGAACTGGGAACTACACTGAAACTATTCCTTGTTCCCTTATTAGCCGTGCCGCAGGTTACACACTATGTCCTTGATGGTTTCATTTGGAAATTGAGAACAGATAAGGCGGCTTTAAGTGCTCTTTGAGTTATTTAAAATGAGGTGGAAGCTATATTCTCCGCAATGATGTCAATCAACTTCCGTCTTGCTTCTCTACTGGCCCAAGCAGTATGAGGAGTTAAAATGAGTTTGTCTTTATTTACCACATGCAGTAGGGGGTTGTTTTCTAGAATGGGCTCCTTTTCGAACACATCAACACATGCCCCTAAGATTCTGTTGTTGTCAATGGCTTTTGCCAAAGCCTGTTCGTCCACAATGCCACCCCTGCCTACATTTACCAAAACAGCATTGTTTTTAAGCAAGGCTATTCTTTCTGCGTTGATCAGGTTTTTGGTGTGTTCATTCAATGGTGAATGTATACTTACAATATCAGAGGTTTTGAGGAGTTCCTCCAAACTAACGGCAGGATAAGCCTCGGTTCTTGGTGTGCCACTCACAGATGAATAAATGACTTTAGCGCCAAAGATACTGGCGATTTCAGCGACCCTGCGACCGATATTGCCCATGCCAATGATTCCCCATGTTTTACCAGCAATCTCAAAATAGGGTTTTTCCAGTTTTGTGAATTGTGGACATTGCGTGTACAGCCCACTTTTTACAAAGTTGTCGTGCCAATGAATATTGCCAATGAGCGCAAACAACATAGTGAATGTATGTTGTGCCACACTTTGTGTGGAATAGTTAATAGCGTTTTTAACGAGAACATTGTGCGCCTTTGCATGGTCGAGATCAATATTGTTCATACCAGTAGCAGCTACACAAATGAGTTTCAAGTTGGGTAATTGAGCCATAATCTCGGCATTGAGCACCACCTTATTGGTGATCAAAACCTCAGCAGGTTTAGACCGCTCTATGACTTCATCGGGTCTGGTGTGTGCATAAAGCTTTAAGTTGCCAAGTTTTGCAATAGGTTCCAGATCCACATCCTTGCCCATAGTGTCCGCATCTAAAAATACAATATTCATGTTTGACAAAATTTGTATTCAAATAAAAACAAAAAAGCCGAAATGTTACAACATTTCAGCTTTTGCAATAGATTATTAAGGGATTATTTTTTGTTCAGTTTGCTCTGCAATTCATTAATGAGCATTTGTTTTGCAACGAGTTCTTCACGCATTTCATTTTCTTTTCTTTGTGTTTCAATTTCAGCATCCTTAATCCTATTCTCAAGGTTTTTAAGTTCTGTGATGTCCGACTGATAGCCCAAGATGCCATGTATGTCAGAATCTGGGAATTTAAAGGGCATCTTTACGGTATAAAAGTATTTTCTTACCCCATCCACTTCAAAATCTTCGTAATTTGCTATTTTATTCAATTTGTCAAGAACCTCTTCCTTCTCAGCTTTCCAGAATTTGGTAGCATCTTCCTTAGAGAATAAATCAAAGTCGTTTTTGCCTATAAGTTCGTCAATGGTTTTATTTAGGTCGTTGGCTACTGATTCATTTAAAAGTAGGAACCTGCCTTCTTCATTTTTAAGAAATATCTTTTGGGGCAGTTTGTTCATGACCAGCGTCATGATCTTCCTGTTATGCTCAATTTCTTTGAGCATCTTTTCCGTTTTTATTTTGTTTTCTTCTTCTAAGCGATTATTCTCTTTCATTTTCTCCTCTAGAAGTTGCTCGTTTTTGCGAGATTCCAGAAGTAGTCTGTTGATTTCCTTTTCTTTACGAAGCATTTCGTCTTGAGTAGCTTGCAGCTCCTCCATGTTCTGGCGCACCTCTTCCTCCTGTTGCCTAAGTTGTTCTGTTAAGTCTTGAGACTCTCGCAGTAATCTACTGGTGTTTTCGTTAATTCTAGAGGTTAATATAGAAGAAGCAATACTTTCGGATGCTTTCTCCAAAAATTCCCTTTCGTGTGCTTCAAAAACTTTGAAGCTTGCAATCTCCAAAGCACCAACCACACTTTCTTCTGTTTTGAGTGGTACTATGATCAATGAGCTGGGATTGCCCGTACCTAGCCCAGAAGTAATACTCATATAATCTTGAGGAATGTCTGTCAAATATATGGTGTCATTTTCCTGAACGGATTGTCCGAGTAGGCCTTCATCGAGTGCTATTCTTTTCTCTAAGAATTTTTTTCTTTCATACGCATAACAAGCCTTAAGTTCCAGAAATTTTTGTTCAGGATTAGAGTCGTCAAGTACAAATAACCCACCTTGGTTAGCGTCTAAATATTTGACTAAAAAAACAATAAGATTGTTAGAGAGGCCCACTAGGTCGTGGTTGGACACACGAATGATTTCGGCCAATTTGGTAAGCCCAGCCATGGACCAGCTTCTTTTACCATCTTCTATTTCAGCCGATTTGAGGTTGGTACTCATTTCAACCAACGATTTTCCTAGTTCATCATCTATACCGATGGCATTGATCACGCTATAATCGCCAGAAGCAATTTGTTTTGCATGACTGATATTGGTTTCCAGGTTTTTTTCAAGCTCTTGATATTTCTGTACCGCTAATAAACGGTCTTTGACAATTAATCTTTGTTTGAAGAAGAGAAATATAGATGTGGCTATAGAAACGGCCAATAAAATTGTCAATAAAAGAATAGTTGTCATTGCGGATAAATTTTATTAGTGACTTGATAACCTGGTATTACGCTTTTATAATGCTAGCGGTTTCATTTCATTTTTGAGATTTGATGTCACTGTTAAACACATAATATCTTCTTTTGTAAGAATAAAATGAATGTATTTAGACAAAAGATAGGATATGGTTTCGCTAATAATTTTTATCAATTCTAAATTGAATTTTATTTTCTTTATTGGATCAAAGCTATAACCTTTCAGTGCGTATTCTCCGTATATGATCTTTGTTTAAAAATATCTTGTTCATGATTGAAGATATCGAAATTGGTGAATTGCGCACCTTATGCCAAGTAATACAGGAGAAGTACAAATACGATTTTAATAACTATGCTATTTCATCATTTAAAAGAAGGGTTATAAGATTTTTAGAGTTGTTCAAGGTACCTAATATGACGGTGCTCATTGAGAAGATCAAAACTGATCCAGCTTTTTTTAAAACATTTATGAATGAACTTACCGTAAATGTTACGGAGATGTTCAGAGACCCTTCTCTCTGGAGGGATATAAGAGACAAAGTGTTGCCCAATTTGTTTTCTACTCAAGAAACAATAAAGATTTGGCATGCAGGGTGCTCATCTGGAGAGGAAGTATACTCAATGTGTATATTATTAAAAGAAAACGGCTGGTTAGACAACGTCAAGATTTGGGCAACCGATATCGACGAAAATATTTTAGCGAAAGCCAAAGCTCCCAAATACAACATGAAGAACATGTTTGAAGTAAACGAAAAAAACTACATTCGTTATGGGGGTACGGGTAAACTCTCCGATTATTATAAAGAGGAACATGGTGTTGCACATATGGATACCTCCTTGGTATCTAATGTTACCTATAGAACCCATGACTTAGTGAAATCTGGAATCTTCAACAAGTTTGACCTTATCCTTTGTCGCAATGTAATGATCTACTTTAATCAACAGCTTCAAAATGAAGTCTTCAAGCTCTTTCACGAAAGTCTATTCAACTATAGCTATTTTATCATCGGTTCTAAGGAAACCTTGATATGGAGTGAGATTGCTGGTAAATTCATCACCATAAATCAAGAAGAAAAAATATTTAAAAAAGTGAAGGAATAACAATACAATATATACCTCGTGATTAATTTTTAGAATGAGTTTGCAGAATTTAAATATTGACAAATCAAGGTTTAAGGCGGTAGTAATTGGGGGTTCGGCGGGAAGTTTTCAGGTGGTAACAAAGATATTAGCAGAAATTAATCCTGGGTTTGATTTGCCAATTTTTATGGCATTACACAGGTTAAAACATGTACGTAATGGTTTCGTAGAAGCACTCATGTTAAAATCGAAACTCAACATAGTAGAACCAGACGATAAAGAAAGCATTAAAAGGGGCATAGTATACTTGGCTCCGTCTAATTATCACATGAGTGTGGAGCTTGGTTACAAAATAGCCCTTTCCACAGAAGAGATGATCAATAATTCTAGGCCAGCAATAGATGTTACGTTTGATTCAGCTTCTTATGTGTATAAAAATAAGACCTTGGGTATTATGCTAACAGGTGCAAACAAAGACGGTGCTTGGGGAATGAAAAGACTGAAGGATAGAGGAGGGTTTGCAATTGTACAAGAGCCAAGTGAATGTACGATTGATACAATGCCCACTGCTGCGATCAAGGCAACTCAGGTTGATATGATTTTACATACAAGCGATATTATCAAAGTATTAAATTCTTTGGTATGAGAAAAGATTGAATTTTATAAATTATGAAGAGATATATCCATATTATCATTTACCTGTTGCTAGCCGCAGCATCGATACTCGTTTTTACCAAGCTGGTTTTGGATTCTTTGGCGTTTGACAAGAACTATCACGTAGACTTGTGGGTGTACAGAATCTCAAACCCCTTCATACTGGTCGTTGTGTTTATGTTACCATTGTTCTATGCTTTGATTTATCTACTCTTCTCTGTGTATGAAGCTAAAGAAACCATGATAGTGAAGCAAGATGAACTTGCTAGTCTTAATAAGACGACGCAAGAAATTATTGAGGAAGAAATTCATAATCGTTATCAGGATAAGATAGAGCTTATCCAATCAAAGATTTTTTCAAAAGTAGAAAAAGAAACCCTTGCTGCACAAAAAGTAGAAAAGGCACTTTGGGCTTTCTGTAACGAATTGTCACTCTCACAGGGACTAGTCTACAAAAGAGCTTCAGGTGCCGAAGAATCAACCTTCGAACTCTTGACAACATTTGCATATATCGGTGATTTGAGCAGGATCAATCGATTTGAAGTCGGTGTAGGTATCAATGGTCAGGTGGCTTATTCAGGAGAGCCTATATTTATTGATGATGTCCCCGACAATTACCTTAAAGTTATTTCTGGGCTAGGGGAGAGTAATCCAACACTATTACTGATCGTGCCTATTAAAAATCCAAAAAATGAAGTTATTGGACTCATAGAAGTTTCAGGCTTTGGTGCTTTGAATACTAAGGAAGTTCAAACTATATATCAGATCTCACAAACAGTATTTTCAAACATATTAATGTAAGCTTGCTATGAAACTGAGATTAACGATAAAAATAAAAATATTAATAGGGCTTGTTATCATACTGATGCCCATATTAATATATGCGATATTAAACGTGTCGGAGATTTTGCATGTCAAAGATGCCTTAAAAAACAATACACACAATGAAAGCTATATTCAGGGTGTACTGGAACAAATGATGTTCAAAACCATGATATTTGGGGTGGCATTCATGGTAGTTTGTTTTATATTACTTCTGTATTTGTCAAAGATTATCATCAAAAATCTATCTACACTAAACTTTATTGTAGACAAGCTTTCAAAAGGTGAAACACCTAAAATAAGTATCGAAGATGTACCCAATGACGAAATGGGCGATATGGTTTTAGGTCTAGAAACCATGGTTTCGAACTTAAATGAGACAGCTCATTTTGCAGTGAAAATTGGTCAAGGAGAGCTAGATGCAAACTATAAGCCATTAAGTAAGAGTGATGCCTTAGGTCATGCATTGCTCAACATGAGAGATAACTTGATCACTGCCTCCTTAAAAGACGAGGCGAGAAACAAAATTGTAGTATGTAACGCTGAAATCAGTAATATATTACGTTCACATAATCATCTTGATAATATGGGGGATGATCTTTTGAAATACCTTTGTAATAAGATAAAAGCAATTCAAGGAGCATTCTATATTATTGAAGAAGATGAAAGGGCTGGTACTCCTTATATAAAATTGCTCAATTTATATGCGTACAATAAGAAAAAGTATGCCAAGAAGACGTTTAAATTTGGAGAGGGTCTCGTTGGGCAGTCAGCTATAGAAATGGATATGGTATTTCGGGTAGAGATTCCTAATGATTACGTATCTATTACATCTGGTCTCATTGGAGAGAATCGTCCTAAGTGTTTATTGATTATGCCACTTATTACCAATGAGAAAATATATGGTCTTTTGGAATTTGCCTCCGTTAGGAAGTTTGATGAGATGGAGGTAGAGATTGTAAGAGAAGTAAGCGAGATCATTGCCCAGACCATATTTAACCTTCAGGTAAACGAGCGCACCAGTAGTTTACTCTCAGAGTCTCAAAGGATGGGAGCCGAACTCAAAGAACAGTCAATGGCACTGCAACAAAATGCTGAAGAAATGCAAGCTACCCAAGAAGAGTTGCAAAGAAGTAACCATAAGCTTAATATCCAAATTGAAGAAGTGAACAAGTCTCAGAAAAAGACACAGGCACTCTTGGAAAACTCTTCGGAGATCATTATGGTGGTAGACCAAAAAGCGAACTGTTTCTATGTAAGCCCATCGATTTCGAAGATTTTGGGATATACTACCGACGAGATATTAGATGCACAAAATATCAAGGCCTACCTACACCCTGAAGATGTGAAGGAACTTGATTACATACTAGAGGAAGTTTCAGATAGCCAAGGTTTAACGCTGAATGCAGAACTAAGGATTCAAAAGAAAAATGGTGATTTTATTTACACAGATAGTGCTATCAAGAACATGTTGGCAGAACCGGCTATTGCTGGTATAGTGCTCAATGTGAGAGATATATCTGCTAGAAAAGAAGCAGAAAAAGAAGCACGTATGCGTTCACAAATGCAATCGCTCTCGGAAAATTCTCCGGATTTGATCACTAGGCTGAACAATGAGGGGAAGATTTTTTATATCAATCCAACTATTGAGAGACTTACCTCCGCAAAACCAGTACAGTATTTGCAAAAAAATATTGAAGATACGGTGCTCGATGATGCCATCAAAACATCATGGAAAGGTCTTATTAAAGAGGTAATCGATAACAAGGAAAAGGTGCAGGTGGAGATGCAGTTTCCAACCAATGATAGCGGTAGCCTTGTCATGAGTGTTAATGCCATTCCTGAATTTGGAGAAGGACGTGAAATCGAGTCTATCTTATTGGTTTCTAGTGATGTCACAGAACGTAAAAAGACAGAACTAGAGATCCAAAATAAAAACAAGAAGATTACTGAGAGTATCAACTATGCGAAAAGGATTCAAGTGGCCATACTTCCAGATTATGCGAGAATCAAGCAGCTCTTTCCTGAGTTCTTCCTCTTCTATAAACCTCGAGATGTGGTAAGTGGTGATTTCCCTTGGTTTGTTGAGTCAGGTGATGACATCTATATTGCTGCAGTGGATTGTACGGGTCATGGTGTGCCAGGAGCTATGTTATCACTGATTGGATACTTCCTTCTCAACGATATTGTCAAGAGTCAGAAGATTACAGAGCCTGGGGTTATTTTGGACATGCTAGATGCAGGCGTTACTTCTACCCTTAAGCAGGATATGGAAGGAAATGAGATGAAAGATGGTATGGATATATGTCTGTGTCGGATCAACAAAAAGAAGGGCATACTGCAATACGCAGGAGCGCACAGGCCACTATATTTACTTAGGAATGGAGAGGTGTTGGAGTTTAAAGGAGATAAATTTCCTATTGGTGGTGGGATTTTCAAAAATCAAACCAATTTTACAAATCATCACATTGACTATAAGAAAGGGGATGCGTTCTATTTCTGTTCTGATGGCTATCCAGACCAGTTTGGTGGTCCAGATAATAAAAAGATTGGACCTTCTAAAATAAAACAATTAATACTTGATAATAAGAGTGTTACTGATTTTGATAAGCAATTTCATGCGTTTGAAGATTATTTTGAGACATGGAAGGGCAACTACAAGCAAATGGATGACGTATTACTGATTGCGTTCAAAATATAATAATTAAATGTAACTTATTGTTCTGATTCACATGACAAAAACAGAAAACTCACTAGAGCACATTTACGACCTCCATAACATGATGATTGGTCATAAGATCATCTTGGTTTATGAAGGAGAGTTCACGCAAGAAATCACCAAATCGGTGCTTGCGATGGCCGAGAAAAACATGGAAACCCTACACGAGGACACCAACATCAAGAAGAAAGTGTTTAATGTCATGGTAGAATGTTTACAAAACATCTGTAAGCACTCTGAGGAGTTCGGACCAGAAAATACAGTATTCAATACTGCGATCTTTATGATCGGTAAGGAGAACAATGAATACAGGATCGCTACAGGGAACGTAATTTACAACGATAGAGTTGATAAACTTAAAGCTAAATTAGACGAGATCAACGCTCTTGATAAAGATGGATTGAAGGAACTTTACAAAACTGCCCTTTCTACTTCCGAGCTTTCAGACAAAGGCGGAGCAGGATTAGGGTTTATAGATATGGCAAGGAAGTCTGGTCAGAAACTGGATTATACATTCAGTAAGATTGATGAGACCATATCATTCTTTAGTTTTCAAACAAAAATATTAAGGGTAAAAGAAGCTTAAACACAAAATTATTAATAAAATGAAAAAAATAAATCTCGAAGGAACGGAAGATACGCCAAAAATAATCTTGGACCCAGAGAACGGTATATACGAGATATCAGGGAGATCGCTACCTGAAGATTGCGCTCAGTTTTACAACCCAATTTTGGAATGGTTGGATGCCTATAC
>CAMFLX010000027.1 GCA_945957555.1 uncultured Cytophagales bacterium | reverse complement strand
ATCTTACGGTCGAGTTCGTTTTGCTTGAAGAAGTCTTCACCAACACCTTTGATTTTGGCAATGGTCTTCTTTTCTTTATAACGAATCAACACCTTATCTTCTATGACAGGAGTAAGGTAATGTACCCCCTCAATCTGCTTAATTTCATCAATAGGCAATTTATCATATAGGAGTGTTTTACCCACAGTAGGCATTAATCTCAGGTCGGGATCAAAAGAAACGAATAAAGATTTAAGAAACTCCTCCATTCCATTAAATCCTGACAAAACGATGATCATAGCCGCAGCAGCTACAGACAAGCTGCCCATTGAAATAATAGCTATGAAATTGATAAAATTCCTTTTTTTCTTAGAGAAGAAATACTTTCTGGATATGAATAACGCTACGTTCAAAATTATTCGGTTTCCTCACTGCTAGGTTTTTTAGGGATATCAAGCTCATTGAATAGTTTATCCATTTTAGAGGCATACTCAGATGAATCATCTAGATAGAAAATAAGCTCAGGAATCACCCTAACCTCTTTTTTAATTTTCTGCGCCAATGCATTCCTGATAGCCTTAACGTTTAACTTGATTTTTTCCAAGGCCTCTTCCTTGTCAGGAACTAACATAATACTCAAATAAGCTTTGGCTACACTTAAATCAGGACTTACTGACACATGTGTCACTGTAATGAACACATTTGTAAATAAACTCTTTACATCTCGTTGGAAGATCTCTGCCAACTCTCTCTGGATCAACCTAGAAAATTTTTGCTGTCTTTTCGACTCCATATATAGTACAAAATTAAATTTTATTTTGTGAAAGAGCACGATATTTTTTCAGATTCAACGATATTTGCATAAAAATGCACTGTGATTGATCTTTTCAAACCCAACGATCCCTTCAGGCTGATCTTAGGACTCTTGCTTTTCATCATTTTATCAATACCTGTAATATTGTGGGGAGACTTGCCAATTACAACCACTTCTATTGTCAATGATGTAGTTGGTAGTAAAATTAAGGATGGTTACTGGCTTTATAAAGATATTTGGGATTACTCTGGACTATTTACTGCCCTATTCTTTGGACTTATACATATATTTCAAAATGTAAAACTCATTTGCAGCATCGTTGCCTTAGTCATAATCTATATTATCGGAGCACAAACAGCCCTCAGTATGAATAAAAACGAAGTATATGGTCAAAAAAACTATCTAACACTTTATTTTTTCATCCTTAGCATTTTCGCTTCCTTTACCATATTCGAACTATCCGCACAATTGATGTCTTTGCTCTTTTTATCATTAGCGCTACATATCGTGCTCAAACACTTTAGTGGACATTTACACGACGAGGATAGGATCTTATTGGGTCTATGGCATGGTATCGCAAGCCTATTCTTTTTTCCCAGCACTATTTTCTTTGTTCTCCACTTACTTTTTTTTGCTGCGTTCACAAAACTCAAAGCAACCAGTTATTTATTGAGTATCTTTGGGTTCGTTGTTCCCTATTTCTTCATTTGTATTTTTTATTATACACATGGCTCATTATTAGATTACATAGATAGGAGTATATTATATTATTTCTATTTCAACTTCCGATCAAGTATTGGCTTTGAAAACATCATGACCTTAGCCCTTCCCTTGATTTCTGTGATCGTCTTTGCCTACTTCTCATTATTTTCACAAAACCACAATAATATACAATCAACCTCTAAAGCACTCATGCTTATGTGGCTATTTTGTATAGTTATCATTATCTTTTGGACCAATTTTGATGTCTACAACCTTTGCTACCTTTCTATACCTTTCGCCTACTTCTGCTCGTATATGTTTTTAACACTGCGCAATCTTATTCTTAAAAGAATCCTAGCGTTTGGCATTCCCATTTTTCTACTTAGTAGTTTTTGGAGCGATATCAAGTATCCAATTAGATCCAAACCAGAAAGCCCTATCATATGTAGCAGTGAAGACCTAAAGTTTAAAAATAAAAAAGTATTGGTGCTTGGCGATGACATCAGGAAGTACAAACAACAAAAGGTCGGCAGCAAATATTTTTACTGGCCAATGGCCCAAAAACATTTCAAAAAAATAAACTCGTACGCTGGCATTACAATGATTTATTCAAGTTTGATGGATGACAAACCAGAGATAATCTTTGACGAAATAAATCTCATGCCAAAACTAAACGCTCATATTCCAGCTCTCAAAGAATTTTACAAAACAACAGATTATAAAATTTACTATCTACAAAAATGAAAAAACAAAAAATCACACTCGGTCTCATATCTGCAGCTTTACTATCTATGTCATCATGCGAAAAGCCCATTGACAATACAAATCAACATAAAACAGATAGCATTACTACTCAAAAGAATGACTCTACCAACCGTTTACTGGAAATTATTGAGCTAAAAAGCGGGAATCTATCCTTTAAATTTGATCCAAATACAGGAGCTAGAATTACTTCAATATCAGTAGATGGTATGGAAGCTTTAATTCAAAAAGATGAATTCGAGATCTATGGTTCTACTTTTTGGACCGCACCTCAAAGTGCTTGGGGCTGGCCCCCAATCAAAGAGATAGATGAAATGCCTTACAAAAAAACACCTGACAATTCATACAAAAGTAGCAATGCTGACACTCTTGGAGTTTGTATCATCAAGAAATTTACATCCAACCAAGATAGTTCTTTTAGTATAACCTATACAATCCAAAACAATTCGGATCATGTAGTCAAAATGGCTCCATGGGAAATTTCAAGAGTTGCAAGTGGAGGCACCACTATATTCCCAAACGAAAAAGCAGTCTTTAAAGGTAAAAAGCCTTTTGGGGAGCTTAAAATTAATACCCAAAATGGGATTTCGGTATTTAAATATGATAGCGCAGCTATTAATGACAACAAAAAATCTTTTGCGTATTCAAGTAAGGGCTGGCTGGCACAACATAAAGGTAAACTACTGCTTATTAAGAAATTTGAAGACATCCTACCATCGGACTGTGCTCCAGATGAATCCGAAATAGAAATATATGCAAACCCTAATAAAAAATACATTGAAATAGAGCAAACTGGCGCATATAAATCAATTAGCAGTATGGAAAGTTACTCTTGGGAGGTAAAATGGTACCTTAGAAATATAGAAGACAAGAAATATACAGAGCTCGAATACCAAAAATTAGTAGAAAGTATCATTAAGTAATTTCAATATTAAAAAAATAAAGCTATCTTTGCAGACTTATTTTAAAAGGACGCGTTCCACAATAAACTGAAAAGTTAAACATGGCAGTAAAAATTAGATTAGCAAGAAGAGGTAGAAAAAAATTAGCCCTCTATGATGTAGTAGTTTCGGACTCAAGATCATCACGTGGCGGTCAGTTCATAGAAAAACTAGGAACTTTCAACCCAAACACAAACCCTGCTACTGTAGTGTTGAACAGTGAAAGAGCATTTCATTGGATCATGGTTGGTGCTCAACCAACTGACACTGCAAGAACAATCTTGTCAAACAAAGGTTTGATGCTTAAAAGACACTTACAACTAGGTGTTTTGAAAAGCGCTATCACTCAAGAGCAAGCAGACGCAAAACTTAATGAGTGGTTAGAAAGCAGAAGAAAAGCAGGTGAGAGTGCTAGTGTATCTGCTGTTAATGCTAAAGAAGAAGCAAGAAAAGCAAGACTTGCTGCTGAAGTGGCTAAAAACAAAGCAAAGGCTGAAGCAATCGTTAAGAAAAATACGCCTCCAGTAGTTGAAGCCCCAGCGGCAGAAACAACTGAAGAGACTGCATCAGAAGCACCTGCAGAAAACGCTTCAAACGAATAGTTTTTTGTAGCTCCAAAAAAGGGAACGCGAAAGTGTTCCCTTTTTTGTTTAATATGAAATAAAAGATGAAAGATTTGATCAAAATAGGCGTAATTCAAAAAACACACGGTATCAAAGGAGAGATTTCCTGTCATATACAAGTTACACCAGATGACTTTGCGGACATTCAAACCATATTTATTAAAGAAAAAAATACTCCCATTCCATATTTTGTCTCCAATTACCACTTCAATCAAGGCAAGCTTACGTTAAGTTTGGAAGACATTGATTCGGTAGAAAAAGCAAAAAAATTGCTCAACATGGAAATTTGGCTTGAATCCAAGTTCATAACAGAAGACGAATATATATGGGTCGATCAGATTATAGGATTTGATATTGTAGACCAACAAAAAGGTAAAATCGGCATTGTAGAAAACTATTATAAAATACCCAATAACGATCTATTGGTTACAGAAATTGAAGGTAAGGAAGTATTGATTCCCGCAAATACGCATATTGTAAAAGCAATTAACAACGCCTCGCGTACAATTGAGGTTGACCTGCCAGAAGGACTCATTGAGATATACTTAAACGATTCTAAAGACCAACAAGAAACACAGGAATATGACAATGCACATTGATATTATCACTTGTTTGCCTAGGCTATTGGAAAGCCCCTTTGCGCATTCCATATTAAAAAGGGCAATCGAAAAAGATATCGTATCAGTAAATATAGTAGATCTCAGAGAATACGCAACCAACAAACATAAAAATCTCGATGATTATGCATTCGGAGGTGGAGCTGGTATGGTAATGATGTGTGAGCCATTGGCTCTGTGTATTGAAAGCCTCATGGAACATCGGAAATATGACCAAATTATTTATATGACTCCCGATGGTGAAACATTAAATCAACAAATTGCCAATAAACTTTCACTCGTAGAAAACATCATGATCATTTGTGGGCACTACAAGGGAATTGATGAACGCATCAGGCAAACTTATATTACGCACGAAATCAGTATTGGAGACTACGTACTGTCTGGAGGTGAGCTTGCAGCAGCGGTTCTTTGTGATAGCATCATCAGAATCATACCAGGGGTACTTAGCGATGAAACTTCGGCCCTTACCGACTCTCATCAAGACTTTCTTCTAGCACCTCCCGTATATACTAGACCCGCAGAATGGAATGGACTAAAAGTGCCAGAGGTCCTACTATCTGGACATGAAAAAAACATTGAGAATTGGCGTTTAGAGCAATCAATAGAAAGAACCAAGACCCGTCGTCCTGATTTATTCAAGAAATGGGAAGAGGGACATTAAATCACTTTGCTATAAATTCACGACATTTCAACGGACTATTGCAATAGTCCGTTTCCGTTTTTTATAAATGTTTCAATTATTTTCCGCAAAACGAGACAAAAAAAATACCCTCAAAAACACAAAATAACTAACTAATAAACAGATAATTACATCTAAAAAAAATCACAAAAAAAAATACCCTCAAAGGACTATTGATGGACTATTGACAATAGTCCTTTGGGAGATATCCGATTTCAACTTAGTTTTGTGAAAGATACTTCAAAACAACCTCATATAGAAACATGAAAAGAAAAAACATTTGAAAGCAAGCTCCGTTTATTTCATCTCCAATATCAAAAAAATAATTTGTATTGAAGAACAAGAAATCAAAAACTGAATAGTATTGTAGGTTGATCTTAAAGTAATTAATTTGTCAATTACAACAACTAAAACCATGAAACTCAAATACAACGCTCATAAAGCTAGATATATCGTCAGTGTCACTACAGAAGGTCCGAATTTAAGTAGTAATACAGATACACTCAACTACGAAATAGCTATCAATCCACTTGAAAAGCACGGTGATTATGAATACATAGAAGTTCATAAAACAAAGCAATTCTTAAATTACCAAAAGAGTAACGAAAGTTCGAGCCATATAATGTCTAGGGCTGCTGAAACAGCCGAAAAACTGAACCTTAAAATTGATGCCAAAGGTAAAGTAATAGAGCTATTAAACTTTGAGGACCTAAAAGTAAAATGGTACCAAATACGTAGCGAGTTAGAAGAACTCTATCAAAATAATGACCTGATTAAGCATATTGACCATGTCCACAGCCAGATAAACGATTCTTCTCTAGCATGGCAAATCATATCAAAAGGTATCTTTTTTACTTTGTTCTTTTTGGAGCTCTACAGAGACTATGATGAGACAGACAGCGAAGAACAATTCCTAGATGTTTACGATCTATTACCAGAACAGAGCGTGCGCTTAAAATACAATTCCGTGCTTAAAAACGATACCCTATATTTGGAAGGTCAAGACACTTCAATAAATATAAGTGAGGCTAATATAAAACATTTTGGTTTTATTGACTCACAAGAAAAGCTATTTGCACAAGCAAAAATAAAAGCCTCATATCGCTTCAACCCTTATAATCATATTATTGAATTTGTATCAGCCACTATAGACTGTGCTATTAAAGACATTTATCACAAAAAAATATTGGTAGATATTAGCAATATCGATGAATATTAAGAACGATTGAGTGTGTCTGTGTTATCAGAATTCAATACGTCAAATATTATTATGAAAGCTTTTCTTCAAAGACCTTAGATGAATTGTAAGAATTTTGTATAATTGCACTAGTACTTAGACTTTATATGAAGCCTAAGTATGTTCTTATTTTTTCAGCCGAAGGATTCCCCTTCAAACAAACATTTAGTTAAGATCATGTCATCTACATTCGAACTCTCTATCGTAATTCCTTGCTACAACGAAGCAGAAAATATACCTTTCATCTTTTCTGAAATCAATAAAATTATTTCAGAAAATCCTTACTGCGAAGTCGTTTTAGTTAATAATGGATCCAAAGATCAATCTTCCAAAGTATTCCAAGAACAACTTGCTACGTCACATTACAAGGATCACTACAAAATCAAAGAGGTTAAAGAAAATAAAGGCTACGGCTTTGGAATTTTATCGGGATTGGCCGAAGCTACTGGCAAAGTTTTAGCATGGACCCATGCCGATATGCAAACTGACCCCGTAGATATCATTAGAGCTTACGGTGAGTTCAAAAAATACAATAATGATATGATTTTTGTAAAAGGAAACCGGCAGCAAAGAGCATTTGGTCCTGCATTTTTCACATGGGGCATGGGTTTGCTAGCAAGTACCGCATTAAAGCAAAACCTGAGTGACATAGGTGCTCAACCCAAACTTTTCAGTAGATTGTTTTATGAAAAATACCTACAAAAAGATGCTCCCTACGATTTTTCCTTGGATCTATACGCACAATATTGGGCAAAAAGAGACGGCACTATCATAGAAATACCTGTAGTTTTCAAACAACGACTACATGGCGAAGCTAAGGGAGGAGGAAGCCTCCAAACAAGGATTAAAGTAACTAAACGTGTAGCAAGCTTTATATTCGAGATGCGTAAAAATTTAAAAACCAAAGGTCTTCTATAATGTCACAAAAACAAGAGCTTAAAAATGAGCATGGAAGTATGAAGAGTACGATTTGGATGTGTGACGACATCAAAATTGGTCATTCAATCTGCCAGTTTAATAAGCTCACAAGTTTTTCATCACACAGCGACACAGGTGTAGTTCGTTTGCATTTTGGACTGAAAGGTGATTATACTTTCAACTACAAACAACTGCATATGTCCTATGATCTCATCGGCGGCCACCACAACATGATGTATTCCAAGGATTTTGACATGGAAGTGCATAATAAAACGCTGCAAGTTGAAACCTTCGGAATACAATTTCCACAAAAACTTTTCATACAATATACACAACATGCCAATGACCTCTTAAAACGCTTTGCAGAAAGTGTCTTAGAGAGTCGAAGCACAATTCTCTCCGATAATTGGGGAGCAATTGACCCTACTATACAGCATACCATACAACAGATTGTGCATTGTAAATACAGTGGTGAACATCAAAAGCTTTTCCTACTTTCTTCTATTATCGAGTTATTGGTTCTTTGTGCAGAGTCCAGTAACTCTTTTCTCCTGAAAACTGATCCTTTCATCAAAAGTAAAGCTGATAAAGAGAAAATCATAGCTGCTCGTGATCTGGTAAACGAACGAGCGCATTGTCCTCCTAATCTTTCTGAGATTGCCAAATATGTGGGACTCAATGAGTATAAATTAAAACGAGGCTTTAAAGAAACCTTCAACACCACTGTGTTTGGCTACCTTACAGAACAACGACTACACCTCGCTCAAAGATACCTCCTAGACACCCAAAAAACTGCAGCAGAAATTGCATACGAACTAGGCTATGCAACCCCGCAACACTTCAATAACGCCTTTAGGAAGAAATTTGGTACTACCCCATTAGGTCTTAGAAATAATCCGTAAAACGCAATCCCAAAATGCTAAAACCTCTTAATATTGTATAAGAAACAAAAAGCTTCATATAGATTTTAATTTCAAAAACATGGGCAATCCATTAGTTGTAAAAAACAGTATCAGCATTAAAGCCCCTATCTCTAAAGTTTGGGATGCACTGGTAAATCCAGAACAAACAAAAAAATATATGTTTGGCTGCGAGACTGTCTCCGACTGGAAGGTAGGTAGTCCTTTGCTATGGAAAGGACACTATGAAGGACAAGATATGGTCTTCGTAAAAGGTGAAATAGTGGACATCAAACCCGAAAAATTTTTAGCATATACGACAATAGACCCTAATTCTTCAGAAATTCCAGATCGTCCAGAAAACTATCTTACAGTCACTTATAGTTTGGCTTATGAAAATAGTGAAACTTTGCTCATCGTAACCCAAGGTGATTATGCTACTGTTGCTGACGGGCAAAGACGCTATGAAGAGACTTATAACAGCGGGGAAGGATGGAATCCCATCTTGATAGAGATTAAAAAATTGGTAGAGACCAAATTGTAAAAATCAAGGTCATCAAACAGAAGACCCATTAAAGCGCTTAAGAATTGATTCGGAGTGTTTTGTTTGTACATGTGGGAAAACAACTACTGCTTCTTTAAAGAACTTAAAAATAAACCTGCTCCTCCCAAAAGCAAGACTAGAATTACGATCAGCTCAAAGGCCGACATTTGTCTCAATACGAAATGGGTACTAGAAATTACCCCTAAAACCATGCACAACAACGACCCCAAAGCCAGAATCCAGCCTAATATATTTTTATAACTATAAAAGATGAGACCTACCCCCAACATAAATGGAATCATAATAATACCAGAAGTTAATGAAAAACCTCCCATACGAAAAAGGCTATAGCCCCAATAAAAGTCATTGGTTACAACTATGGAGTTAAGAAGCAAATACCCACCTCCTATAAACATAGCCAAACCTACTATAAATTTAGCTATCCCACCTTCCGTCCCACCTGCACCTGTACTAGACATATCTTTATATTTTACAGATCTTAACTTTTATAATAAGTACTACTAAATGGATTATAGCATGGGAAATTATAAGGGGTATAAATGATCCCAGAATATTTAATCTTTTTACTTTCGTCCATACCTTCTCTAAAAAAATTGGTGGACAGCAAGAACCGTCCTACAATATCAGCTCTGTATTGCTCATATTTATATTTATAAGGCAAGTTTAACCATCTCCAATCGATCTTATCATACGCAGCGATAAACTTAACTTTAACATCGGTGTACCCCCATGGATTCATTTTAGAAGCATCTTCGGCAAAACGCTCTATATCTTCAGCTGTTACGGGCATTCCGGCCAAGTCTTCGGTCAAAATACCTTTAACAAGATTTTTTAGCGTACTTGTTGTATAAAATAAAGTACCACCTACAGCAACAGCACCTGCACCTATACCTAGGTATTTAAAAAACTTTCTTCTTTCCATGTCTATAAAGATTTAAATTATGAAAATAATTTATCAGCAGATCTCAAAGAAAGTGCTGAAATAGTCAATGATGGATTAGCTGCCGACGCTGTTGTAAACGCACTTCCTCCCATTACCAATAGATTGCGGTATTTATGGTGTAACATTTTATCATCCACAACCCCATCTTTAGGATCTTTGCTCATGCGAACGGAGCTTAACGAATGGAATTCAGTATCTTGATAGTAATCATCCATCACGATTTTTTCAACTGGTAAGCAACTCAACAGGTTGCTTACTTCCTTTTTAATATTTTCAAAGGCTCTGTCAGCATAAGCAGTATGCCCCTTATAATCTACAGTAGGCTTCTCCTCATTTTCAGACAACTTAACTGAATTACTATTGTCTGGAAGGTCTTCAAATACAAATTTTAGTCTAGCTATATTTCTCCACTTTCCTCTTTCATTACGAACTAATGGAAGATTATGATGCTCGATCAGACATGATCCATAATCTTTACGAAAGGCGCCTTCATATAACATGTACCCATTGGCAGACAGTGAAGAACTTGCTCCCACGTTCATCATACCATCAAGAAACACATGTGCAAAAACACCTACTTGTTCTGTTAATCCCTTTCCCAACAATGGGCTAGTATCCCCAGAATTCAACAAAATATGTGCATTGAAAATTGTATTGGCTCCCAAACCAATCAACTCTCCCTCTACTTCATACGTTTTACCTTCCGACTTTACCTGTACTGCTTTAGCCACATCATTTTCCAAACGCAATCTCAATACTTGCGAATTATATCTTAGCTCTACCCTAGGATCTTTATAAACATCTATCAGCGTATTCTCGATAGTAAATTTTGCATTGACAGGACATACATTGCAGGAATAACTTGAACAGCAAGCATTGCGGTTGCCTGTAGGTCTACTCGCACGAGCCGTCGGCTGTGAGATATACATCTTATCACCATATTTTTTCTGAAAAGCTTTATCCACAGTACCTAATATGTGAGAAGGCAATGGATACTTTTTTGACATGGGATAAGGTGTGGCTTCTGGCCCTGAAATAGCCATTATCTCCTCTGTTTCACAATAATAACTTTCTAGTTCTTCATAAGTGAGGGGCCAATCATTGGCAACTCCGTATAAAGTTTTCATTTTAAAGTCACTAGGCATGAGTCTTGGAGTACATCCCCACCAGCAATTTGAACTTCCTCCAAAGTTTACGTCAAATACCCAAGGCTTCTTTTTATTGGTGTTAAAAAAAGTATCTTCTTGTTTCGTCAATAGTTTCTTATAGTCAGGCTCTTGGCCCCTCATAGTATTGAGTCTGTCTTGATGTGGATAAAACACCCCCCTTTCAAGCACCAACACTTTCTTAGAAGCATTTGATGGTTTCTCTAAAAACTTTTTCAAAAAAAATGTTGATGCAAATCCGGTACCCACCAAGATAAGATCATATTTAGATGGAGCTATCATAGTACTACATTATGAATTTTGACCAATAATATTGTATATAGATTTAATATTTTCTTCCCAAGAATGGCTCTTTGCCACAGTTCGCCTGTAATCTTGCTTTTCTGCATCATTTTCCTCTAATGCCTTAGCAATCAAGGTTACATATTCTTCCTTATTTGCTGCCAAATAGGTACAATCTGCAAAATATGCCATAAAATCCGTTTTAGTAGCTATTACGGGCTTACCCATAGCAAGATATTCATCCACTTTTCTTGGATAATTACCCACCGTAAGTTCATTAATCAACTGCGGATTTATACAAACATCGAAAGCTTTTATATAATTAGCCATTGTCTCAGGAGGTCTTTTACCTAAAAATTTGATGTTCGGGATTTGATGCAAATCACTATTCTTAAATTTATCGTCTTCTGGACCTACCAATACCACTTGCCAATCAGGTCTTGAAACAGCAATATATCTGATGATCTCCATATCAAGACGCATAGTAGTAAGATAACCTGTATATCCAATTACAGGCTTCCGAACATCTTCTATATCTGGTGCTATCGCTATATTTTCATTCAGATAGAGGTCCAAATCACAACCTTGACCAATATCAAATGACTTCGCATTAAACTGCCGTGCATAGTTTGCCAAAAAAGCTGAATTAGCAAAAACCATATCCGCATACGCCATTATCCGTTCTTGTTCTTCAATGGCATGCTTCTGAAAATACGGAATTGGCTTAAAATTGTCCCTAATATAGTAAAAGTACTGTTGATACTTTAGTAGTTTGTTGAAATATAAGGTTTTGGAGATGAGACAATCATTAAAGATAACGTACTCACTCCATCCCCTTTCTTCCACACACCTGTTGATTTCTTTGGCAAGTCTTTGGCTATTTTTCTTATTTAAAAAGTTATAAATAAACCCTTTTGGCAGCCAGTTGATGGACTCTAGTAACGTTCTGGGATAAAACAAACTCAAATTCTGAGAAAGTTGCACAAAGCTAGGCTCTGCACCTTCCAATATGTTCTTCTTACGAATTACCTTAGGATCATCCTTCTTTTTCTTTAATGTAATCCGATCCAAAGGATTATTCACATAAATTACTTCATTATCTTTAGACATCTCTTGGGCCATATTGATGGCGTTAGAGCCAACGTCATTATCCCAATCTTGCTGTCCTATAAAAATTATCTTTTTACCCTTCATTTTCCTAAAAATCTAAACAAGAGGTCATTTACCTCCTTTGGTTTTTCATAGTTTGAGAGATGTCCCGCTTTCTCAATGATATCCAATGAACTCTTTGGCATGAACTTCAGATACTCTTTCGATGCCTCATAAGGAATCAATGGATCTGCCTTTCCCCAAACCAAATGTGTCTTTACATCCGATGCCGCAATCTCTTGCATCTGGCTACTCATGTTTAAACCCAGAGTATGCTGCCAAGTAGACCTTATGGCTCTTTTAAAACCTGTATACTTCATCTGCGCCTCAGTTTTGGCCCTATATTCCTTTACTGTATTTTCATCATAAAACTCTCTCATTTGTTTGTCCACAGCCTTGGGTCTCCAGTAAAATGTGAATAGCAAGTCAGAAACTACTGGTTTAGTGATATACCAAGGAGCTGCCCCCATACCCAAACTCGCAGGATCCACCAACACCAAATGCTCAACACTATTAGGATGCGTTACTGTATGATTAATTGCAATAGTGGCCCCCATAGACACGGCAACAATATTTATTTTACCTTTGTCTAGCTTAAGAGCATCTATCAATTCTGTCAGTTGGTCTTCAAACAATTGAATTTTATATTCCTTATCGGGCCTGTCAGAATACCCCCTACCATATAAATCATATCTAAGAGTGCGGAAACCATGCCCTGCTAGTACATCGAAATTATGATCCCAAGCATAATAACCAGATCCTGCTCCATGAATCAAAATGACTACTTTCCCTGTATCTGGACCTTTAAGTTCATATCTCACATAGCCATCCCTAAGTTTGATAAACGAACCGCCTAATTTATTTCGATTATCATCCGTTAACTGATTCGGTTCTTGTAAAAAATCAAATATAAAGTACACTAGAGCTAACACTACAAGAAGTACCAAGCTAGATACTAAAGCATATTTAAAAAATCTTTTCATAACTATATGATCAATGTTTAGACTTAGTGAGGGATATTCTTTATCACCTTTGCTGGCACCCCTGCAACTACTGTATAGGGAGGTACATCTTTTGTCACCACTGCTCCAGTTGCTACAACACTCCCTTTTCCAATCCTTACCCCCTTGAGTATCTTACAACTCATTGCCAACCAAACATCATCTTCAATCACAATATCTCCCTTTTTGCTCGTTTCTGCAAAATGGTCTTGAATATCATGATAGTCATCATCAATAATGATTACATAGGGAGCGATCCGAACATTTTTACCTATTTCCATACGCTGGCTCACTGAGATATGCGCACCATTAATTCGTGAATTTTCACCTATCTTTAATACTCCCCCCTTCTCTACGAATATTTTTGCTTTGTTGATACTGGACCAAACTCGTACACTATCCCCAAGCTCTATATACCCTTTATTAACCAATAGAGGTTTTTGGCTCACAGTGACCATAGCCCCTACCTTTTGGCATTGCCTTAGATATATTTTTGCCCAAAACAATCTCATCCCTGCACTCCATATTGAGGAAACAAACTGGAAAAGAGATGCATCCTTATTTCTTTCTTTGAATTCGTGGTATCTTTTAGAAAAACTATTCAGCATTCAATTGGGGAGTATATTTTAAATCACGAAAATGGGTCATATTCCAAAAAATCCCTTTATAAAAAGATTTCAATAGTGGTATTGATTTACGAGCAAATTTCAAGGTGTTTTTGGGTATCGCCAAAAACACAAAAAACAACATGCTCATTATTAAAGGTATTCCAGAATAATTCCTTCTCATAAATAACAATCGATTACGAGTCATGTAATAAGTCTTAAGGGGACTTTCTCGTCCAACAGAAACAGACTCTTTATGATATATTTTGGAAGTGCCAACATACTTTACACCATACCCTGCCCTCTTGATGAGTTCGCACCAATCATGTTCTTCATAGTATAAAAAGAAGATATCTGGCATCATACCAACCTTCTTTACTACTTCGATCGGTATCATCATTGCAGCACCATGACCAAGATCTGTATAGCGAATATCATTGTATTGTCCCTGGTCAACCTCTAAGTGGCCGACCTTAGCACCCCTTCCAGTATATGGATTAATCCCAATAGCACCTGCATATTGGATTAATTTTGTATCATAATAAATAATTTTAGGGGAAATCAAACCTAGATTGGGATCTTCCTCCATTGTTTGGACTAATGGCTCTAAAAAATCAGATTCTACCTCAGTATCATTGTTGAGAAACATAAGGTATTTCCCTTTTGCTTTCTCTATAGCAAGATTATTTCCCCCAGCAAAACCTAAATTTTCTTTTGAAACGATGACACGAACCGCTGGAAAATACTTTAACACCTTATCAGCCATATCTTGCCCAGAGCCATTATCGACTAGCAAGATCTCGATATTTTTATAAGTAATCTGCGAAAGAGACCTTAAAAAGTCTAGAGTAACCTCCGTTTGTTTATAATTAACACTAATGATCGATACTAAAGGGTAGTCGTTCATATCAAAAACTACACATTTTCTTTTTGGAATAAAGCTGGAACAGTTCTAAGCATGATTTTAATATCTTCCCAAAACGAATAATTCTCAGCATACATATTATCTAATTGTATTCTCTCTTCTTCCGACATTGGACCTCCCCTACCTCTTTTAGTGACTTGCCATAAGCCAGTAATACCTGCTGGACCCAAAAATCTAGTAGCGTAATTATCCGTTGTTAATTTTTCTGCCTCGTATAAAGGTAGTGGCCTGTTGCCCACAATAGACATATCACCAATAAATACATTAATGAGTTGAGGTAGTTCATCCAAACTAGAGTTTCTCATAAACGCGCCAAATTTAAAAACTCTTGGATCGTTAGCAATCTTAAGAAACGTTTGACCCTTATTTTCAAGAATTTTCTTTTCCTTATATAGTTTTTCACAAATAACTCCTTCTGATGAAACCATAGGCGACTTACACTCAACCCCTGCAGCCATACATTCGTTACATAAATGTGAATTAGGTAAATTAGACTCTTCCAAACCACCTAATTTTGCGTCTATACTGTATTGATTTAAATGTTTAAGATCTTTTAGCTTAGCATCTGCTCCAGTGCGCATGCTTCTGAATTTATAGAAATCAAAAATCTTAAAATTGGCACCAACCCTCTTTGACTTATAAAATATGGGGCCTTTAGAACTTAACTTAATAAGTATGGAAATAATAATAAACAATGGAAATAAAAATAGCAAAGCTGAGCCTGACACTACAATGTCGAAGGCTCTCTTTGCAAACGGTATCTTGTATTTATTAATAGCTGGTATGGATAAAATTTGATTCATGTTACTTTACTAAAGCCATTCTCCTGAAAAGATTCTGTATTCTCAGGGACAACTCTTCAAAATTAAATGGTTTTACGATGAAATCATCTACGCCTAATCTCAATAATTTAATTTTAGTGGCTGAGTCATCATTAGCCGACAACACTATCAAAGGTATATCTTTGAATCTGATATCATTCTTAAGCTTAACCACAAATTCCTCGCCACTCATTCTCGGCATTGTCAAATCGGATATGATAATATCTGGAATTACCATACCACTAGACAGCCCGTCAAAACAATCTGATGCATTATCAAACGTATACACGTTATAATTCTCCTCGAAATACTTTTTAGATAAATTCAATATAGGAGTAGCATCGTCCACCATAATCAAATTATATTTTTTCATCATGTTGTATATTTTATGATATAAAGTTACAGAAAAATAATTTTTTTTAAAATCGTTACCAATATTATATCAACCCAAAGTTCCTCAAAAGATGTGATTTATTCGCACAATATTTACAGTATTACACATTTTTACACAATTAAAATATTATATTTATATACTTATCAAATCTAGAACCAACTTTGAAAATAACAAATAAACATGGAAATTATACAATGAATATTAATAAAACCTCATGGATTTCTTTGCAATATTATCCTTTTTAGTTAATTAATATAATTATATTAACGAATAAACTCTAAATGGGTTTTATTACAAGACAATTATTTTTAAAAACAAAAAAGGGACTTGTTATAAAAAAGAATTTTAACAACAATAAACCTCTCATGTAACAAAAGAATCTGTGGGCAAAAAAAATAAAGTTTGGAATGTTTATCACATCACTCATTTATTGCATAATTCATCCTCCCCAAAACCTCCTGATTTATAAAATCAAGAGAGTGTTCTTTAATTACGAACGAATTTAACCTGATCAAACACCAAAATAAGAGTTATAATGACAGAAGAAAAAAGCCTCGTTTAATCCTTTGGCAAATAAAGTGGAAATGTGATTTTATTGTTAGTAGGAATCGACACCAAGCTCTATAAAATCCAAATCATCACAATATTTTCTTCCATTACAAATATTTAAGCAATAACTTTACTGACCAAAACACAATAGACACCCGAAAATATCGGGATAAGAAATTAACATCGTGGTAAACTATCAAGAAATATTACAAGATATTTATACAGAAATAGCATCGAGTGAAAATGAGGGGAAAATAGCTAGTTATATTCCTGAATTAGCTAAAATAGATGCTAATAAATTCGGAATATGTCTCACTAATCTCGTAGGGCGAGAATACCATGTAGGTGACAGTGACGAACGTTTTTCTATTCAGAGTATTTCCAAAGTATTTGCTGCCTCGCTGGCATTCTCTATTTTGGGTGATAAAATATGGGAGCGAGTGGGGGTAGAGCCATCTGGTACTAAATTTAATTCTTTAATACAACTTGAGTTAGAAAATGGCATCCCTAGAAATCCTTTTATAAATGCAGGAGCGATAGTCGTTGCAGACATGTTGATTACCCATCTTAAACACCCCAAAAACGACTACCTAGAATTTGTTCAAAAATTAGCTGGAGAAAATTCCATAAACTTTGACTTTTCTGTAGTAGACTCGGAAAAAGACTATGGATATAGAAATGCAGCATTGATAAATTTCATGAAATCTTATGGAAACATTGAAAATGATGTTGATGAAGTTTTAGACTTTTATTTCCATAGTTGTTCGATAGAAATGTCTTGTAGGGAACTGTCGAGGGCCTTTCTTATTTATGCAAATCATGGAATTTTAGCTAGTACTGGGGAAAAAGTATTGGACAAGAGCCAAATCAAACGAATGAATGCTTTAATGCAAACCTGCGGTTTTTATGATGAAGCAGGAGAGTTTTCCTTTAAAGTAGGACTACCTGGAAAAAGTGGCGTTGGTGGAGGAATAGCTGCTGTATTCCCCAAAGAATATTCTGTAGTAGTCTGGAGCCCAAAACTAAACAAAAAAGGCAATTCTGTTTATGGACTCAAAACTCTTGAACTACTAACAACCAAATCAGGTCTTTCCATATTTTAATTTGATACCGAAGATTATCCATATCAAATCCCAACATTGAGAGAGAAAACCTTAACTTTGTGCAGTGAATTATTCAGAAAAAATAGCTCAGATTGAAGTTCTCAAACTAATTAGAGAATCTACTAGGGAACTAGGTTTAGAAAGTTATGCGATAGGTGGCTTCGTGAGAGATTTAGTACTCAATAGGCCTAGCAAAGATATTGATATAGTGTGTATAGGCAGTGGAATTACTTTGGCTGAGCACGTAGCGCAAAAGGCTGGTGTGCAACACTCGCTGGCAGTATTCAAAAACTTTGGTACCGCCATGATTAAAGTAGGTAATTGGGAAGTTGAATTTGTAGGTGCCCGTAAAGAAAGCTATAGAATAGATTCACGAAAACCTATAGTAGAGAACGGCACCCTAGAAGACGACCAAAAACGTAGAGACTTAACTATCAACGCATTATCAATTAGTCTAAATGCTCACAATTTTGGTGAGTTTATTGATCCATTCGACGGCCTCGGTGACATCGGCAGAAAAATAATTAAAACACCTTTAGAACCAAACATCACGTTTAAAGATGACCCCCTTAGAATGATGCGCGCCATACGCTTTGCCTCACAGCTTAACTTTGACATAGAAGCGGAAACTTTTCAAGCTATAATTGACAACGTAGAAAGGCTTGATATCATTTCTCAAGAAAGAATCACTGACGAACTTAACAAAATCATACTCTCGCCCCTGCCTTCGTATGGATTTAAGCTATTGTATCAAAGTAAAGTACTCAAAAAGATATTCCCTGAAATGTGTAACCTGCATGGAGTAGAAATCATAGACGGGAAGGCACATAAGGACAATTTCTACCATACATTAAAAGTATTGGACAATGTTGCTAAAGTCTCTGGCGATTTATGGCTTAGGTGGGCCGCCATTTTGCACGATATAGCCAAACCTGCGACAAAGAGATTCGACAAGCGAGTGGGTTGGACATTTCACGGTCATGAGGATAAAGGGGCAAGAATGACTCCTAATATCTTCAAAAAACTTAAACTACCCATGGGCGAACCTTTACGCCATGTACAAAATTTGGTAAGGCTACATCTTAGACCCATTGCCTTAGTGAAGGAAACAATAACAGACTCTGCAATAAGAAGACTTCTCTTTGAAGCTAATAATGACATAGAAAGCCTTATGATACTTTGCAGAGCCGATGTTACGTCCAAAGATGACAATAAAGTAAAAAAATATCTTGAAAACTTCGATAAGGTGGAACTGAAAATGGCCGAAGTCGAATCCAAAGATCATTTGCGAAACTGGCAACCAGCCATAACAGGAGAGATCATCATGCAAGTGTTTGACCTAAAGCCCAGCAAAGAGGTTGGGGTCATCAAAAATATGTTACGCGATGCAATTTTGGATGGAAAAGTAAGCAATACATTAGAATCAGGCTACCCTTTTATGATTGAGGTTGCTAAAACAATGAATATAGAGGTTAAGAATGCAATTGAACTATAATAGATGAAGTATAAAAAACATATTTTTGTTTGTGTAAACGAGAGGTTTGATGGACGCAAAAGTTGCGGAGAAGCAACAGGAATGGCTCTTGTCAATGAATTTAAAAAGCTGCTTCAAGATAAAGGATTACAAATCGAAGTCAGAGCACAAAAGGCCGGCTGCTTCGATGTTTGTGCCTACGGACCAGTAGCTGTTGTATACCCCGAAGGAGTCTTTTATAAGAACTTAAAGATAGAGGATATTGAGCTTATTGTGAACCACCATATTGTTGAGGATAAACCTGTAGCACACTTGATGATCAATTTCAAAAAATAAAAGTACATAAATCATGCAAAAAAGGGTGCTGGAAATATTCCAGCACCCCTTTTTGTTTTTATTCACTTAGATAATCCTTACAGGTCACTCAAAATCTAAAGTAAAGTATTCTTTATGACCTGCAAGGGTTAAGATCCTAACTTATTCACCTTTGTGGATGACTAGTTTCTCTTTAATAGTATAACCATCATGAGTTATACTCACCAAATACAAACCATTTTCCAATTCATTTAGAGGCACATTTATTTCTCCAATAGCATCATAAAAAGTTTTCTCTATACTTGTATTTGCTCCAGCAATGCCTGTTACTGAAATCACTACCTCTTCTGTCAAAGCTGAAACATTAAAATTCAACACCTCAGAGGCAGGATTAGGATACATTGTCAAATTGTAATCAACTTGTGTATCTGCTATAGCATCCACATCTACCCTCGCAGCTGGTAAAATCTCGCTTGGATACAAACTGGTCTTAGGAATAACAATCAAAGCTTGTCCAGGATACGACCACTTCATGATTATAGTAGCATCACCCCCACCTTCAAAATATTCCAATTTAATATCATAGAATTGACCAGCTGTCAAACTAATCGTACCCATGTCAGTACTATTTTTATAGTTGAAATTATTAATGACATATGTATTATTGACGCTTAACCTCACTCCATCGTCGCCCTGCACAGAGAAAGAATAAGTACCCGTAACAGGTGCCAGCACTTTACCTGCCCATCTTGCACTAAAGTTATTCGTATTAACAACACCATTAAGAGGAGAACCTACACCCCAAGAGAAATTAATGGTAGCATCATTTCTTTTTAACACGAAAGGTGCAGCAAGATTAATATTGTTAAAATATGTACCAGTAAGACCCGTGCCCAAAGTACCGCCTGTATTAGTAACTTGTACAGACACAACTGTTGATGTAGCAGAAGCATCGAGATTATCTACGGCTACAGCCTTAATACTATGATTACCTACAGATACATTATTCCACGTGAAGGAGTATGGACTAGATAAATCTGAACCTAAGAGGGTGGTACCATCATAGAATTCCACACGTTTTATGCTTCCGTCATCAAACGCATCAGCATTGATCGTAATGTTAGCAGGGGCAGTAAAACTACTATTGTTTGCGGGTGAGATGATAGACACCGTTGGCAAGTTATTGGTTAGTGTATTCACAACAATATTCACTATAGAACTGGAAGTGCTCGCTCCCAAATTATCTGTCGCTTTAACTTGCAAAGCGTAAGTCCCTGCCACTACGCTATTCCATGCAAAGGTATAAGGCGAAGTTGTTTTTTCTCCGATTTTACCTCCATTCGTATAAAATTCAACTTTTGTAATAGTCCCATCAGCGTCACTCGCATTTGCAGTAATAGAGATATTTGCCGGAGCTATGAAAGCCGTGCTACCAGCCGGAGCTATAATAGTAGCTGTTGGAGCTAAATTACTTGCCGATCCTGTCAAAACAATAGTTGTGGAAGTAACCCAAGTTGCAGAACTAGGCTTTCTTTTAAACAGTACATAATAGGATCCTGGCTGTGAGATACCGTCGAGACGATGCCCTGTAGCACCTGCTATAGGATTTCCGTTTCTGTACCACTGATAGGCACCCATTCCTGCTGAAATACCTAAAGCAGATGTACCCCCACTAGGAATGGGGTTCGCCCCTAGCAATCTTAAGTTCTTCTTATTCTGCCTAAGCATGTACGGGAAGAAATCAGGATCTGTATATGCCAGATTCCAGGTAAAGTGACCTACACCAGGGTACTCCGTATACTTAGTAAGTGTTGCATCAATGGCCCCAGCACCTCTCAAAGCACCGATCATTGCCCTGGAAACAGCAGCTATTGGATTCGTATCATCAGATCCTTGAAACAACCAAATCGGTGTCGGCGCCAGTTTTGATGCCTGAGTTTGATCACCTGGTGCTGACATAGGAAGCCCTGCGGCAAAAAGATCAGGCCTATGATACATAGAAGCCCAAGTACCAGTGCCACCCGAAGACAAACCATGCACATATATTCGATCAGGGTCTATTTTATACTTCAAAACCAAAGAATCAATCAGATCAAACACCTGAGACAATGCTGTGCCTTGTTGTCCGGCAGTAAAGTCTGGACCATTGGTCCAAGCACCAAAGGGTTCTTGCGGAAATACCACAAAACCTGGGAATGCACCTGATTGTACAGCCTGCTGATGGATCTGTCCGCCCCAAAGCAAATGATAGTTGTTGTCAGTTCCTCTCTCCCCTCTACCATGAAGCATTACTACAAGCGGGTAAGCTGGCCCAGAGGTATTGTAACCTACTGGTTTTAGCATTCTAAATGGAAGGGTTTGTGTAGTCCAATCAATTTTTCGTTGATAAGCCCAAGCCTCATAAGCAGACGTATTAAATCCAGGATTATTGGCTGGGCTATATGTCCATGGAACAATTTTTCCAGTAGTCTGACAAATGATCTGATGCGCGATGAGCATAAAGAGTATAGATACTCTTTTGCTAGTAAAAGTAAAAGAAGTTTTCATAAAATATTAGTAATGATGTATGTAATAAATATTTAGTAAAATTAGGAACATAAAACAAAATAACAATGACATAATAGGACAAAAGACAAAATAAATATCCAAGAATTGTACTATTTACATATATATTTTAACTATAAAAGCTTAATGTAATTATTTTAATATATTATTAAACTATTTTAAGTATCAAATATAAAGCCACTTAGACAAACATCACCCTAAAATAGGGATAGGCTTTTTATATATCTTAACTTCGGCCGTCCACAACAGCAATATAGCTAATATTTTAAAAAAGAATCAAAATACTATAAATATTAGAGGTACTATACGTAGTGCTTAAAGAAACTTTCAACACGTAATTGCATTACACCCCAGAAGGCTTCTTTAAAGATCTTAGTAGACATTTTAGATTGTCCTCTTTGTCTATCTGTAAAAATAATGGGCACCTCTACAATCTTGAAGTTATATTTCCATGCTAAAAACTTCAGTTCGATCTGAAATGCATAACCAACAAACTTGATCTTATCAAGATTAATTTTTTGCAAAACTTCTTTCTTATAACATTTAAAACCAGCAGTAGTATCATTGATCGGCATTCCTGTAATAAAACGAACGTACTTACTAGCAAAATAAGACATCAATACGCGATCCATGGGCCAGTTGACAACGTTTACACCATTACTATACCTAGAACCTATAGCCAAGTCATTTCCTTCGATGCTACACGCCTCATACAGTCTTGTCAAGTCGTTGGGATCGTGTGAAAAATCTGCATCCATTTCAAAAATATAATCATATCCATGCTTTAACGCATATTTAAAACCATGAATATAGGCTGTTCCTAAGCCCAACTTCCCCCTTCTCTCCTCTATATGCAATCTATTCACATATTGGGATTGTAGCTCTTTTACCTTGAGAGCGGTACCATCAGGAGAGCCGTCATCCACAATCAAAATCTCAAATACCTCAACCAAAGACATAATCTTCGCAATGATCGCTTCAATGTTTTCGATCTCATTGTAAGTGGGAATGATTACTAACTTTCTATTAGACACAATTATATGCTATTATATAAATTTATTTAAAAATCTGCTAAAATAAAATGCTATGTAGTTTTCTTAATGACCTCACTCTTGTGATATATCTTAGAAAAGGGTGGAACACTCTCCGTCAACCAAACATTTCCTCCTATAACGCTGTCATGGCCTACTATAGTATTACCCCCCAAAATAGTTGCACCTGCATAGATCACTACATTGTCTTGTATCGTTGGGTGACGCTTGGTGTTTGCCATCTCCTTAGAAACAGATAATGCACCTAGAGTGACACCCTGATAAAGTTTTACATTTTTCCCTATTTCAGCAGTACCACCAATCACTATGCCAGTACCATGGTCTATAAAAAAAGAGGGTGCGATCGATGCACCAGGATGAATATCAATTCCTGTTTTAGAATGTGCAAATTCGGTAATAATTCTTGGCGCCAACGGAATTTCCAACTGGTGTAGCAATCGTGCTAATCTATAAAAGGCTATGGCATAAAACCCAGGATAGGTACGAATAACCTCATATTCACTAGTTGCGGCTGGATCTCCACTCTGTATACAATCCACATCCTGAAGCAATTCTTGGTAAACTAAGGGGATACCATCTATAAACTTGCTAGCAAGGTTCTCTGGGGTATTCTTTAATTTATCTTGAATGGGGGTAAATATCTTTAAAAAATCTTGATAGTGCTTTTCAAAACGTTCATCCAGAATCACAGCTTCTATTACTCTTTCCCTTGCTTGTTGAGGAAAAAGAGTCATCAGAATACTAGTCACATAACTTGCCAGTACAGAAGTTGCTGGGTAATGATCGGTAAACTTATGTTTTTCTAGAAGTTGCTGTTTGAGTTCGTCTATTGTCATTGATGTGTACTTTATACCTAAATCACTTTTCTAGATCAATTGGTTCCGATTTCCCAAGCGCCATCATCTTTGCAAGGGGTTTGGAAACCAAAGCAAGGCCTATTCCAGCAAATAGAGCAATCAAACCTATATTTTTGTATACTGTACAATAACTTACCAATGCCTCCATTCCAAACAAAGACTCTCCATGAGCTCCAGTTGTTGAATGTGCGATCAATGATGCCACAGAATGGGAAAAAGCAATAGAAAG
Source organism: uncultured Cytophagales bacterium (assembly GCA_945957555.1). GTDB lineage: Bacteria > Bacteroidota > Bacteroidia > Cytophagales > UBA9547 > CAMFLX01. Next base: position 15,780 of record CAMFLX010000027.1, on the reverse strand, counting down.
CATCCAGCCCCCCATCATAAATCCCGTAAGTCCTTTGGGTGCAATCTTGCTGACTAGCGACAGACTAGTTGGATACAAACATAACTCTCCTATTGTGATAGCAATATATGCCAGAAGATAAAAATACAAGGGAACAATACCATTGGCATCTGCAAAATACATACAAGTAGCAAAAATGAGGAAACATACACCATTGAGTGACACTCCTATACCCATCTTTAAGGGTGTACTTAGATCTTTACCTCTTTCGGACAAAAAGTTCCACAAAGCACTCATAATTGGTGCAAATATTATGATATACAAAGGATTAAAAGCTTGGAATACTCCGGCAGGCAACTTATATCCAAACATACTCCTATCCAGATTTTTATCTACAAAAAGGCCCAATGAAGTATCTCCTTGCTCAAAAAAAGCCCAAAACATCAAGGAAAAGAAAAAGAGAATTAGATAAACGACAATCCTTTTGGATTCCTTAGATTCCCTAATCGTTGCCTGCCAAATCATATATCCTATAAATAAGACCCCTGTAGGATATAGTATGAAACTATCTAAAATCCATTTATGCTTCAACAAAAAGGAATACAAGGGAAGTACGATAATACTTAATATGATAACAATATGATAAGTGGTAAGAAAGCCTATTTGTTTCTTATTCAACAACTCAGGGTTGGGACTTTCGCCTTTGTCTTTCAAATGTTTTCCTTGAAATGCGATAAACGTGACCAAGCCCAAAGCCATAGCAAAACCAGCAAGACTGAAGCCGAAGTGCCAATCGTATTCTTGACCAACATAAATTGGAATAAACATAAGAAAAGCTCCCAGATTAACCCCCATGTGAAAGATCGTAAAGCCTGGGTCTCTTCTTGGGTCATTCTCATCATTATATAGAGACCCTAAAATACTTACCATATTGGGCTTAAAATAGCCCGTCCCCAAAGCCACTAATGCCAAACCCATAAAAAAAGTTACCTCATTGTGCAACAACATCACCAAATGGCCCAAGGACATAATCAGTGCCCCCAACATTACCGATTTCTTGTAACCAAGAATTTTATCGGCCAATATACCCCCGATCAATGGACTGATGTATAATATCGCACCGTAGGCTCCTTTAATATCATAACCTACATTTTCTGCGTAGCCAAACCCTCCTTTTTCTACGGCTGCTACCATAAAATATATAAGCAAGCCTCGCATTCCGTAGAAGCTGAAGCGCTCCCACATCTCTACAAAAAAAAGAAGCCTGAGCGCCTTTGGTTGTTTCATGTCCATAGTATAGAATTCAAGTTTTAAAAGTGAATATAAATGAAAATTGCCAACTTGACATTGGCAATTTTCTAAATCGATTAAATGTTTCCCTTAAACTGCCCTAAAAACCTCACATCGTTCTCTGTAAACAATCTCAAATCCTTGATACCATACTTGAGCATAGTGATGCGCTCTATACCCATTCCAAAGGCAAAACCACTAAACTCTTGTGAGTCGATTCCATTGGTCTCTAACACATTAGGATCTACCATACCAGCACCACCAATCTCTACCCAACCAGAGTGTTTACAAACGTTACAGCCTTTACCTTTACAGATATGGCATGAGATGTCCATCTCAGCACTGGGTTCTGTAAATGGAAAATATGATGGACGAAAACGGATCTGAGTGTCTTTTCCAAAAAGCTCCTTTACAAAGTAATATAAAGTATTCTTCAGATCTGCGAAGCTTACCTTTTTGTCAATGTATAAACCCTCAACTTGGTGAAACAAACAATGTGCCCTGGCAGAGATCGCTTCGTTCCTGTACACACGACCCGGCATGATACTACGTATGGGAGGTTTTTGGTTTTCCATCACACGTACTTGTACAGTAGAAGTATGTGTACGTAAGAGCATGTCAGGATTTTTCTCTATGAAAAAAGTATCCTGCATTTCCCTCGCTGGATGATTAGGGGGAAAATTCAAGCCTGTAAAGTTATGATAATCGTCTTCGATCTCTGGACCATCTGACACCGAGAAGCCAATCTTCTCGAAAATAGAAATAATCCTACTTCTGGTGATCGAAAGGGGGTGTCTTGCACCAAGAGGGTTTGGAACCAGCGGTAAAGAGAAGTCAAAACCCGCTAAGTCATCGGCAGCAGTCTGGTTTTCTATTTCGTCCTGTATGGTTTTGAATCTACCTTCAGCCAACTGTTTCAGTTGGTTCAATTTGGAACCAAATAGTTTTTTCTGGTCTGGTGCAACTGCTTTGAATTCCTCAAACAACCCTGAAACCAAACCGTTTTTTGATATATATTTTAACCTGAAAGCTTCAAGACTTTCCTTGTCTTTGATTTCGTAGCCTTCTACTTCTGAAAAATAAGAATCCAAATTCTGTAACATCTTGCAAAGATATATTTTTTATAAAAATACTCGGAAAATTTATTGATTACTCTGTTAAGTAATTGACTATTTCTCGAATAAAGGTATACATGTTGGACGAATGGGAAGCATCAATTACCCAAATTTATTGTAAATTAGCAATTGGAATAGACTAAAAGAGATACATTGAAGAAACTGTACATCAAATATGGTTGCATTTTTCTAATCTTAGCATTCCTGAGCAGTGCTCAAGCACAGATATCAGGCATTATCAATGCCTATACCAAAGTTACAGCCATAGACCCCTCCTGCCCCACCCTTACTGTAACTACCACCTCAGGCTTTGCCATTGGAGATAAGGTACTCGTTATACAAATGAAGGGAGCCACAGTGAGCACCGCTAACAACACCGCGTTTGGAGACATTACCGCTTATAACAATGCGGGCAACTATGAATTTACAGAAATAGAAGACATTCAAGGACTCAACATCCTTCTCAAATATGATTTGCTGAGAGCCTATACGCCTGCTGGCCTAGTACAATTGGTAACCATACCTCAGTATACCGATGTGATCGTTACGGGCACTTTAACTGCACAAGCTTGGAATGGCAACACGGGGGGGGTTTTGGTATTTGAAGCCTCGGGAACCGTGACCATGAACGCTGATATTGACGTTAGTGGATTGGGGTTTAGAGGAGGGAAAACAAATATGAACAATGCGGGCAACAACCCTTGTGGCAGCAACATTATTACTACAGCCAATACCAACGTGCTTGCCGCAGGTAAAGGTGAATCTATTTCCGAATACATTACGGGCTCTGAAAACGGCTATGGAAAACAAGCTAATGGTGGAGGTGGAGGCCTGAGCAATAATACTGGCGGCGGTGGTGGTGGAAACTTTGCCTCTGGCGGTAAAGGAGGTAATCAAGCAGTAATAGCAGCAACCAATGGAGGCTGCAATCCTGCATTTGGTGTTGGCAATGGAGGCATTGGGGGCATCGCGTTAACCTATTCAAACGCCCAAAACCGCCTCTTTCTTGGTGGTGGAGGTGGCGCTGGCCAACAAAACAATTTACATAACGGGGGCCACTCTACTCCTGGAGGTAATGGTGGCGGCATCGTACTCATCAAAGCATTGAGCATTGTTGGAAATAACTTTTCTATCAAAAACAGGGGCATACTATCCGCAGGACCTTCTCCTGCCGTTGGAGATGCAGGCGGTGGTGGCGGTGGCAGTGGTACCGTAGCAATAGAATGTCCTACATTCAATACTTTAAATGTTGACGTATCGGGAGGCAACGGCGACAATGTATCAGATGGTACTGGACGTAACATAGGCCCTGGCGGTGGTGGCGGTGGTGGTCTTTTATGGGTAAGTACTTCAACAGTGAGTAGTAATATTTCGTCAATTGTAATTGGAGGCGCTGCTGGTATCAGTTCCGTATCCAATTACAATCATGGCGCTGTATCAGGCAACCCTGGCGGTACGCTTACTGGCCTTGTGATTCCTCGCAGTAACGTACCTTCGGCTTGCAGTTTGCCTTTATCTTTGATCGACCTAAAACTGAGCCAATTGCAAAACAAAATCATTCTTGACTGGACCATCAGCCAAAACCCTGATGCCAAATATTTTGAAATACAGAAAAGTGTGGATGGCTATTCTTTTGAAACCATAGAAAAAACCAATGCTTCTCTAAATAGCTCTTACGCCACTTATTCGTTTACAGACCCAAACGCTTCTGAGCAAAATGGCCTTTATTACAGACTCATACAAATTGACTCTGACGGCGGTACGCATACCCTTGGCACAAGGTTCATCAATACCTGCAATACCGAACAGTGGTTGACGATTACGCCAAACCCTTTTAACGATTATATCACGATCAAAGCACAAAGTGCCATTACTTCTATCCAGATCTTCAATACCAACGGAAAGCTCATAGAAGTATATGGAAACATGGTAGCAGAAAGCACGAAACAGATCAATACGAACACATGGAATAAGGGCATCTATATCTTCAAAGTCGTCAATGAGGAAGGCTATACTTTTTATAAATTATTGAAATAAGCAACGTTTGACAGACATTACAAAAGCCAAATACCACAACCTTGATGCGATCATGGACTTGATTCGATCCGTGATTGACCACATGCGTAGCCGAGGCATAGACCAGTGGGATGAAGTCTACCCCAGTAGCACCAAAATCCTTGATGACATCACGCAACAAACGGGCTATATCGGGATGCATGGTCATCAAATGGTAGGCTATATGGTTTTGAATACCATACAAGCACCAGAATATATGGGCTGTGCTTGGACTTTAGACGACACACAGCCCTTGGTCATCCATAGACTTTGCGTACATGCACAACATCAAGGTAAAGGTTATGCAACAAAACTGGTACGTTGGGCGGAACAATTTGCAATTCAGGGAAACTTCAGATCCATAAAACTGGATGCCTTCGTACAAAACCCTACAGCCCTATACATTTATGAAAAACTAGGCTATCAAAAAGTAGGAAGCGTCAACTTCCGGAAAGGTGTTTTTTATTACTACGAGAAGGTATTGTAAAACTTGTTACAAGGCCTAAAGAATTCCAATAATTACTGTTACACTAACATATAATCTTGGTGTCCAAATACGCTGAACCATCTTATAATAAAAATAAAATAGCCATAAATGGCTATTGTTTCACCTTTCAAGGACGACTATATTTGCGATGTCATCTTTCTAACTAATTATAAAACAAAAACAGTATATATATAAGACAGAGGCTAGGAAACAACGGACAAATAAAAGCATTAAATGGGGTAAGTTTCACAATCGAGTCATAAACTGACTAGCGTGAAGAAATTTTAGGATTTAAGTTTAATACGATCTGATCTAATTGATCTATTTTAATATGCCATCCATCTAAAGATGCATCTAAATCCTTTTCATCTACATAAAACTTAACTTAGTTTTATACCCCCGTCCCCTCTTTCTCCTCGCATTCATACTTATTCATTACACCTTAAAAACACTTTTAAGCATCTTAATGAAATTCCCTATCTATACCCACTCATATTTTAAGAAACGATCTGTGGCCTTTTCGGTCTTTTTAACAGAAAAGATGCTTTCACGAACCAACTTTCTCCAATTTGTGGCCTTCAAATAGTCCTTATAGTTATTATTCACCCAAGAAAGGCCCAATTGGGCCGCAATGCGTGGAGAAACATACCAATATAAAGCTGAAATAAGGTCTGAGTTGGAATTGTCAGCTTTGTATTCCACGTCTTTAGTATTGACGAGGAACTTAATGTTTTTCGCCTCCGACTGGCTTCTGAACTCAGCGATGATTTCATCGTAGAGTTCACGCTGCGACTCCACTATACTCTCTGAGTATACCCCTCCTATCTCCATAACGGGTCTGATCTGAATCACGTCTATTGGATAGGAGCCATAAACTTTGAAGAAGTCTTTCAAGTCTTCTAGGTTTTCTTTGTTTACGGTATAGTTGATCCTTACTTTGGGGTAGTCGTACTTACTTCTCAAGTCCTTGAGCATCTGCATCAGTTCCAAAAACTTCTCATGCTCTCCTTTGGTCATCATCTTTTCATAGGTTTCTTTATTCACACCGTGCAAGCTGATGATCAGCTCCTTAAGCTTCAATTGTGCCATGCGCTCCAACTGCTCCGCCGTAAGCAATAACCCGTTAGTCACCATGCTCACATTAGGAACGCCGTAGGCATTAGCCTCTTCTATTAATGTCATAAAATTTTTATGAATCGTAGGCTCAGCACCACAGCCTACCACTACTTGTAAAGCCTTAGGGAACAGCATTTTTGCAATCCCTTTCATTTCCTCCACAGTGAGCAAGCCTTTGTATTTCTTCTTCCACTCACTATCACTAAAATAACACATCCGACACTCCAGGTTACAGTGTAATGCTGGATCTACCCTTACAGAATAGTGCCTAAATCCAAAAAGATTCGCCAAATAAACTCCGAAAAGTTTAACCTTAGGACTCTTTATTCTTTGGTGAATCTTAAGCAGTTGATAGAAATCAAGTGAAAACATAAATCAAATTTAAGGGAAATATAAGTCAAACGCAATTACAGCCCATGAAAGCTCACCAAAGACGTATTACTTCATTTCCAATGCTAGAAATTTACCAGTAATAGACTTTTTATCTTTGAGCATGGCCTCAGGCGTACCTTCAAACACAATATAGCCACCTGCCCCACCGCCCTCAGGCCCTATATCGATCACATGATCCGAGACTTTAACCACATCCAAGTTATGCTCTATGACCAAAACTGTGTTACCCTTATCCACCAACTTCTGAAGAATGTCGAGCAGCTTGCGAATATCCTCAAAATGTAAGCCGGTGGTAGGCTCATCAAGTATGTAAAAGGTCTTTCCTGTATCCTTTTTTGATAGCTCTGTGGCTAGTTTCACCCTTTGTGCCTCACCACCGGACAACGTGGTTGCGTGTTGCCCCAAGGTAATGTATCCAAGACCTACCTCATTCAGGGCTCTTATTTTACGGACAATTTTGGGCTGTGCTTCAAAAAACTCCACGGCTTGTTCCACTGTCATATCCAATACATCAGAAATAGACTTACCCTTGAACCTCACCTCTAAGGTCTCTCTATTGTAGCGCTTGCCCTTACAGGTTTCGCAAGGAATGTGCACATCTGGCAAGAAGTCCATCTCTATCACACGCATACCGCCTCCCTCACAAGTTTCACAGCGACCACCTTTTACGTTAAACGAAAAACGCCCCTGCTTGTATCCTCTAATCTTGGCCTCGGGTAGTTGTGTAAACAAATCTCTGATATCTGTAAACACACTCGTATAAGTTGCTGGATTTGATCGTGGCGTCCGGCCAATTGGTGATTGATCCACCTCTATGACTTTGTCTACATTCTCTAAACCTGTTATGTCTCCAAACTCTAGTGGTATCTTTTTTGAATTAAAAAAATGTCTGCTCAATATCGGATACAAGGTTTCATGGATCAAAGTAGACTTTCCACTCCCCGAAACTCCTGTTACTGAAATAAATTTACCTAATGGCAAGACCAAATTAACGTTCTTTAAATTATGACCTCTTGCATCTTTAAGCTCAATAGTAAGCCCCGAACCTTTTCGCCTTTCTTTGGGTACTGCTATAGATTTTTGTCCATTCAGGTATTGAGCTGTAGTACTGGTAAACATCTTAAAATCGCTTGGCTTACCTTGTGCCACAATATCCCCTCCATGACGCCCAGCCCCTGGTCCAACATCTATCAGATAATCGCATTCCAACATAATGTCCTTATCATGCTCTACGACCATTACACTATTTCCGATATCACGTAGGTTTTTCAATGCATTGATCAACTTCACGTTATCTCTCTGGTGCAATCCTATGCTAGGCTCATCTAAAATATACAATACACCCACCAATTGCGATCCAATCTGAGTCGCCAACCTAATTCGCTGCGCTTCACCACCAGAAAGTGTACGCATGGGTCTATTGAGCATCAAATAATTCAGGCCTACATCCATAAGCAATGCAATACGCTTCCTGATCTCCTTCAAGATTTCGGTGGCTATCACATTTTGGCGCTCACTAAGGCGGTCCTCCAAATGCTCGAAGAAATGATTGAGTTGGCTGATATCCATCGAAGCCAGCTCTGCTATATTTTTATGGTCTATCTTAAACCAAAGTGCTTCCTTTTTTAAGCGAGCCCCATTACAATCAGGACAAGTTGTTTCTGTAGTAAAATCAGCGACCCAATCCTGCGTTTTCTCAGTACCAAACTGCTGCTGTTTCTTCAAGAAAGTAATCAAGCCCTCGTATTTGGTTTCCCAAGTTTCCCCTGGATATTTCTTTGAATCCACCTCAACAAACTCATCGGCACCATAAAGTACGGTACGCATCACTTCATCGGGGATCTGATCTATAGGAGTCGTCAAACCAAGCTTGTGTCGTTTTAGAATAACTTCTATCTGTTTAAAAATCCAAATATCTCGATATTCACCCAAAGGTGCCAATCCGCCCCTATATACACTCAATGATTTATCAGGGATTACGGATTCCTCTGTGATTTCAGAGATCACACCTAGCCCATTACATGTCTGACACGCTCCATAAGCGGAATTAAAAGAAAAAGAATTGGGAGCTGGTTCGTCATAAGAAAGTCCGTTTTCTGGATCCATGAGATATTTTGAAAAGTGAGACACTTCACCAGCCTCATCTTGTACCATGATAATCCCTTGCCCATGCTTCATAGCAATTTGAAGTGATTGAGACAAGCGATACCTATCCTCCTCTTTGGGCACTACCCTATCTATTACAATTTCTATATCGTGCGTCTTATACCTATCCAATTGCATCTTGGGTGTGATTTCCTCTATCACGCCACTCACCCGAACTTTGGTAAAGCCCATTTTTGCTATTTGTTGAAACAACTCCCTATAGTGTCCTTTACGCCCTTTGACCACAGGTGCCAAGATGGTAATCTTCTGTCCGTTATGATTATGAATGATATGAGTCAGTATCTGGTCTTCCGACTGCTTAATCATTTTCTTCCCACTGATATAGGAATATGCTTCGCCTGCTCTGGCGAAGAATAAACGTAGAAAATCATATATTTCCGTAGTCGTTCCAACAGTCGAGCGGGGGTTCTTTGACGTGGTCTTTTGTTCTATAGAGATCACAGGACTCAAACCGTTGATCTTGTCCACGTCAGGCCTTTCCATGTCACCGATGAAACTTCTCGCATAGGAAGAGAAGGTTTCCATATACCTTCGCTGCCCTTCTGCATAGATCGTATCAAAAGCCAATGACGATTTACCACTCCCGCTGATGCCCGTAACTACCACCAGTTGATTTCTAGGGATTTTAAGATCAAAATTTTTTAAATTATGCTCTCTCGCTCCAAATATTTCTATGTATTCTTGATCAGCCATGCTGCAATTTACTTGTTTTTCACGATGATTGCGTTCTTTCTATATGCCCCAAACACACCAAGGCCTCCTTTGATATTAGTATATACAGTGTATGGATCTTGTATGAACAGGTCATCGTCATCCTGTTTGGCTACATAGTTAAAATATCGATACAGCTCTTCATTAATCGTATATACAGAAGCGTTTAGGCGTCTCGCATTTACAACTTCGTCGAGCATGTTTGAGCTTAACATAAGATACCTAAAGCCAGTCTTTGTACGACTCGACCCCTGCTGATCTTCGTCACTAAGCTGCGCATGCTCCACTTGTTCGTAATAAGAGTTGAAGGAATAACTGTAATAACTATTTGAAGTATCAGTGATATCATATTTATAAAAATTAACCCCATTCAACTTGTCCCAAGACATATCCGCTGCCAGCCGCTTCTCCCCGTCTGAATTCAAATCCAAAATACTATCAAACGATATCGTTATATGCCTTACTGTATCCAATGGCACCTTAGTCTCAGAAGTAACCACTAAACCATTTTGGTCATCGACCACCAAAGAATAAGTTGCCCCGGGCTTTATTTCAAACAACGAATGTCTCAATCTGTAAGAATTGCGATTTGCATCAAAGGGTACGATATACTCCGCTCCTTCACTCATAATCTTAACCTTAGCCGTGGGATATACATTTGGGGAGTTCCATGAAATCGTACTGCCCAAAGGAGCATTATATCTCACTTTGATATCAGTGATTGTGTCGTCGGGACTAATGGCGGCAAAAACAACTAATTTAACAGGGTGTTTATATTTAAGCTTCGCATCGCTTACACAAGAAACTAATAACGCACACAATAACAATATAACAAAGCTACTCGCTTTCATTTCATCAAAATTTAAAAGTCCAAGACACAGATGGGATGATCGGGAAGATACTCACCTTTTTCAATTTGGTTTCATAACCCGTACTTGAATAATCAGCATCTATATAATACATAAATGGATTTTGCCTTGAGTATAAATTATAGACACTCAACTCAAATATTCGGGTAAAACTTGGCTTTATCTTAGAGAACTGAATACCAATATCAAACCTATGATAGTCCTGCATCCTCAATGAATTTCGTGGGGGATATTCGTTTTTATCCCTAGAGCTAGAATATGCCCCGGCTTGAGAATTGAGTATTTGCGTGGATGATATAGCACCATAAGTCGAAATAGGAGGATTAATAGGATAACCCGTATTATACACCCAAGTCCCCGAAACCGTGATCTTCTTACTTACTTCATAAACACCTACCACAGATATGTCATGACGACTGTCATATCTTGCAAAAAACTCTTCACCATTATTCACCTCAGCATATTTCTGCTTAGCCCAAGACAAGGTATAGCCAACCCAACCATTAAATCGGCCCATTTTGCGCTGTGCCAAAAACTCCACGCCATAACTCTTTCCCTTTCCCTGTGTAACTACATTTTCCCACTGTTGGTCTTGACTCAAAAGACTCACCCCTGCATCTACAAATCCTTTTCCTTCTTTGTAAGAAACAGTATTTTGCATTTCCTTATAGTAGGCCTCTACCGATAGTTGTACATTATGCTTACTCACATCTTTAGCTACCCCAAGAGCCACTTGTTGAGATTTTTGCGGTTTGATCGTCTTAGTAGAAGGCACCCATAAATCGGTCGGCAGGCCAAGGCCCGCATTAGTAAGCAAGTGAATGTATTGGTTCATTGAGGCATAAGAGCCTTTTAGGGTCCAATCCTTTTTCATTAAGTAAGCAACGCCTAACCTTGGCTCAATGTTTTTATAAGTCACCCCATTGGGTGTAAATGTAGTAAGTCTTACACCAGGATTGATTTTCCAACGCATGCTTGGCGAATATACGTCTTCAACAAACACGGCACCATCAAAAGCCTTGATCTCGTATTGTTTGTTTATATTCTCATCCGATTGTGAAGAATTGGTCAATTTGATACCTGTGGGCTGAAATAAATGGAATACAGAATTTGTTCCAAAACGAATCTTATGTTGCGGACTTGGTATATAGTCAAAATCGAGTTTCAACCCAAGATCAGTAATCCTTGAAGTATACTTGAAGGAAGTGGTTTCGGAACCATCCTCTGCTGTTATTCCTGTAACAAACTTATAGTTACTAAAGATCAGAGATGTATTACAAAACAAATTGGAACTGAAAATATGGTTCCACCTTGCAGTAGCTGTAGTATTGCCCCACGCAAGGCTGCTTTTAAAACTCTGATCCTCGTCCTTGAGCTTAATATAAAAAATATCACGCCCTAAATAACTACTTATAAAGATTTTATCCTTAGGCGAAAGCACAAAATTTACCTTAGCATTGAAGTCATAAAAATAATAGCCAAATTTGGTTGCGGCAGGCTGAAAAGGCTTAGTCAATATATCGAAATAGGTTCTTCGCCCTGACACCAAAAAAGAACTTTTACCTTTCTTAATAGGCCCCTCTAGTGTGAGCCTAGACGACAATATACCAATACCAGCCTCCCCATGTAGCTTTTCCTTATGCCCATCTTTCATTCTTATATCCAAAACAGAGCTTAACCGCCCGCCATACCTTGCTGGAAATCCACCCTTGGTAAGCTCTATATTCCTAATCGCATCACCGTTAAAAACAGAAAAGAACCCAAACAAATGTTGTGCATTATATACCACTGCATCATCTAAAAGAATCAAATTCTGATCGGGTCCACCACCTCTTACGTAATACCCCATTGTCCCTTCCTTCCCTCTTTTCACACCAGGCAAGAGTTGAATTACTTTTAAAACATCCTTCTCGCCCAATAGTGCAGGAATATTCTTAATGGTAGATACAGGGATTTCAATTTTCGACATCTCAACATCTTTTGATATCTTAGCTTGATGCTCAGTGATCACGACTTCACTAAGCTTCGTATCCGCCTCAGAAGTCAAGGATATATTCAGTAAAACATTTTGTTGCAATGAGAAAACCGTATCCTTTTCTAGGTATGAATCTGAAGAAAACACCAAGCGCACACTATCTCCCGCAGGAATCGTTAAAGCATAAAAACCGTAACTATTGGTTTCGGCAGCAATATCAGACTTTGGTGCATAAACTATGCCCCCTATAATATTTTCACCCGAATTGGACTCTCGTAGAAATCCGCTAACAGTGAAAGTACCTTGACTATATATATTAAAGCCTAAGTGTATTAGTAAAAAAGTTAAAAATATAGAACGCCTCATAAATATATTAAAAAATATGATCTCATAAAATCTACCCTACTTAGGTACTCTCCAATAGAGCCCAAAACCAATAAGCCCAAATATGATATTAGGTATCCATGCACTTAATATAGGAGGCATAGCACCGCTGGATGCAATGGTCCTACCCATAAACACAAAAAAGATGTATACAAACGCAAGCACAAAGCCTAGCGCTATTTGCAAGCCTGCACCTCCCCGTACTTTACGCGACGAGACAATTACCCCTATAAAAGTTAAGATCACTATTGCAAACGGATAGGCATATCGTTCATACTTCTCAATCTCATAATTCTCAAAGAGCTCCCCTCTTAACTTATATGTAGAAATTTTATCATCAAGCTCATTTATAGTAAGCTTTTCATGCTCCATATACTTGCTTTCAAAGTCGCTTTGTGTAATTACCAAATTGGTATCAAAAGCAGGCAATTGCTTATATTCTTCTTTTCCCTTCAGAAAGCTTCTGTATTCAACGCCTTCCAGCCTCCACCGAGACTTTACACTGTCCCATTTTGCATAGCTCGCTTTATATTTGTACAATAGCTTCTCCCCTACAGAGTCATGCTTTTCCCAAGTAAAGCCATAACCCGTCTTAGTATCATTGTTATAGCTTTCAAAATAGATATATTCGCCAGGTTTAATCTGAGTTATATAGTTTCTTTTCCCAAAAGTATATCGGTTCTTATAGTATTTGATTTCAAAGTCCAACCTCTTCTTATTGAACCCAGGCAAATACCACGCTATCAAAATGAAGGTACAAACCCCAATGACAGACGAAGCAATAAAATAAGGCCAAAGCAATCTCTTATATGACACACCACTACTGAGGATCGCAATAATTTCAGTATGAGAAGCCAGTCTAGCTGTGACGAATACCGTAGTTATGAACACCAGTAAAGGACTCAAAAGATTGGCCATGTATGGAATAAAGTAGATAAAGTAGTTAGTGATGATAAATCCCATATCCAAGTTCACAAACTCATCACTCTTCTCGGTATAGTCGACTACACAAATAACTGCGATTAGCAAAATAGTAATGAATACAAAAGCAGAAAGTATCTTCTTAATAATGTATTTATCAATGGTTTTTAACATATTAACAATCTATAGAATTACAAATTTAAATAATTTGTTGTATTTACTCGCTCAATATTCACTTAGCCAAAAAAGATAATTCTTAATAAATCTATACAAAGTAAATACTACCGAAGAATACAGAAAAACTTGTGTACATAAAAGTACCCAACGTCGCGATGTTAACTCAAAAATCTCATTGATCATCAACACTATAAAGATATAAGTCGGGACTAATATTCGTTCGTCAAGCTCAAGACGACTCGTTTTGGTAAAATAAAAAATGAAGCACAGATAAAAAATGACTAAAGCCGCAAATATGGGCCTTTTAGAACTGAAAAGATTCAGACAAAAAATCCAGGCGAATCCAAATGGCAATATGAACATTTTTAAAAATCCGCAGATCCGAACGAAAATTTCCCAATCACTTCCCTTATAGGCGGCAAACTCATCACCTGTGACATTACCAACGATAAGATAACAATTCAGCAGCCATGCACAAACAAAAACGAAAGGCAAAAGATAGTTCTTGAGCAAGTCCCTCATCGGCATCCTTCGTACAAGCAGATCAATGAGACCAAATCCTAAAATAAGGATCAAAGAGGCATATCTTGTAAAGAATAACAGAATCATGAGTATATTCAAAAAGATCACTCTATGCTTGAAAGTATCATCAACTATGAACTTGAGATAGACAAATGCATAAAAGAACAATAAAAACAAACTCTCTGAAAGCATGAAGATATGCACATGAATATGTTGTACAAAAAAGATACTTATCAAAACTAAACTGACCCTAACACCTAGATCTGAAACCTTCTCAAATATCTTGTAGATCATATAGTTGGAAAACCACAAGATAAGTAGTGAAAACACCTCGAAACCGAGAATGATGTTACCAAACAATAGTTTGCACAATGAAAGAAAACAGGCGAACAAAGGTGCATAAACTGTTACAAAAGCACCATCCTGACCTACGTACTTTTGTTGTTCATAAAGATTGGTCGCAGTGGCAATGTCGTCTTGGGTAGCCAAGTAAGTAACAATCACACCTTTGTTACAATAAAAATAAAGTAAAAATAGTACAGGTATAGTGATGAACGAATACATCACCAACTGGCCATACTTGGTCTTATCAACATTTAAAAAATTGGTCATAAAAAAAGCTCTGCTTTTCAACAGAGCTTTAAATTATTAAAATTCGCCTAATTAACCAACTAGACCCATTTTTACAAAATCCTGAATGTCAATCATGCCCACAGGCTTATTGTCTTGTGTTACCACTATAGTATCCACCTGCTTGTCTTTGAACAATTTAACAGCATCATACAACAACGCATCACCGTTGATAGTGATAGGCGTATTGTACTGAATATCCGACATTTTGCTTGCAAGGAATGCATTGCCTTTGTCGCTGATTTTTCTTCTCAAATCACCGTCGGTGAACACACCCAACAAATTCCCAGAAGCATCTACCACTGATACTGCACCAAGGCCACTTGAAGTCATCTTGATCAATGCATCCGTAACAGACTCAGAAACTTGAGCAGTAGTGGCATTGGTATTGATCACCTCTTTTACCCTAATGGTCATTAGTTTGGTATGTTCGATGAACTGGTTGGTACCTAAGGTAGTCAAATTGTTATCGTTTAACTTCTTGATCACTGTCCAAGGTGCAGTACAAGTATGTACACCTAGTTCTAAAGCGTTTCTTACGTGCTCTGTATGACGCACTGATGAGAACATGATTTTAGAATCGTAACCATATTTATTTACCACATCTAGCACTTGAGCAAAAAGCGTAAGCGCATCGATACCGTTATCTTGCATACGGCCCGCCAAAGGACAAATATAAGTCGCTCCCGCTTCCATAGCTAAATACGCTTGATTCAATGTATACACCAAGTGTACGTTAGTCAAGTATCCTTTATTGGTTAATTTTTTAGCCGCCGCTATACCTATGTTGGAAACAGGTATTTTAAACACCGTCTTTTTAGGATCTAAACCTAAGGCCAACTGTCTTTCAGCCTCCGCCAAAATCTCATCAGGTGTATTGCCCAAAGCTTCAATCTGAAGCACTGGCACCATTTTAGAAAGTTTCACAATCGCAGCATCAATATCTGTAATGCCATGACGGTGCATAAAAGTAGGTGTGGTCGTAAGCCC
>CAMFLX010000026.1 GCA_945957555.1 uncultured Cytophagales bacterium | reverse complement strand
AGATGTGTATAAGAGACAGCCCATATACTGATGCAGCAAATATCGCATCTTTTTGTGCTGGTAATATTTACTTACAAAAAGGGGAGTTCCAAAAGGCAATTGACCTTCTGAGCAGCTTTTCCTCAAATGATGTATTGTTGCAAGCCAGAGCTTATTCATTGATAGGCGACGCCAATTCAGAACTGAATAAGTTTGCAGAAGCTAAATCATTTTATGAGAAGGCTGCAGCGTACAAGCCCAACAAAGATTTTACGCCAGAATATTTGTACAAATTGGCTGTAGTTTCCGAGAAAGCTAATGACTTCCAAGGAGCTGTGGATGCTTACAACAAAATCATTACTGAATATCCGAATTCAGACAAGGCAAACGATGCAAAAAAATACAAAGCATACTTCGAAGAGAAGTTAGCCAAATAAAAAAGGGGAGCAAATGGCTCCCCTTTTTTATTTGATACGTTTATGTTTTTGAAAATACTATCCTTCCAAGACCTTAAGTACTATTTTACTGTATAATGATTCATGAACCATTATTTTAGCCCCTCCTTTCAAATTAGCCGCCATTTCAGAACTTATTGAATAAAAGGACTTGTCATGTGTTGTCACATAATGGTACACACCGCTCCTACCACTAGTAATCACAATATTTTTACCCGCCATCGGTTTATTGTTTTCGATAACATCCGTGATGATCTTAGGAGAAATCAGCTTTTTACCCTCACTTAGATCTTTAAACACCTTATAGGTCTTTCTATTTAAACCCAAGTAGATTATTAATGAAATCGCCAGGGGTAGGTATTTGGTAAAATACATATAGTCTGTCAATAGATTCTTAGGCAATGCCATGAATATGATCAAGAAAAAAAAGTAGTACAATACATAAGCAATACCACCCCATACCAAACCCCTCCAAAACAACAATTTCATCAACTTCCCTCGAACAAATACCTTTTCTTCCCTATCCAAATAATCTTCTTTGGTATGCAGCTCCAATCTGTTGATCTCATAAGCGCTTGGTGCTACTTCTGAAACCACCGCCGGCTCCAATATCTCGATTTTAAAGATTGATTTATTCCACTTAGTTTGATGCATCTTGATCTTATCTCCCAGGGCAACTTGACTATAATGATTGATCATTACCGATATCTCATCGTTACCCAATGTAAAATAGTAATTGGTACTAGAAGAGCTGTTTCGTCCACCACCTCTTGTCTCACTCCGCTTATTAGTCACATAACCCACGGATACAATCTTATTTTGATCGAAGTACGAACTCAAATTAATGAATACAATAACCCCACCAACCAACAAGAAGAAACCAAAAAAGATCATTCGCCCTATCCCAAAGTCTGAGGTGTCAATAAACTTAAACATCATGAGATAGGCAATGGTCTCAATGACGGTTACGGCAATAATACTAATGACCGTATTTTTCCTGATGCCTTTCTTGTCTTCAAGACTTAAAGGCAATATTTCTTTGGTAACAACGGTATCCATAAACTTTTAATAAATAGTTAAAAACCAGACAAACACATTGCTCTACGTTTTCAAAAGAATAAAAGTTGTATTTGAAGTCCCATCTGGCCATAAGGGGTTACTTTCCTCCGATATTTGGTATTTAAGAGTAAATTGGATTAATTCGTATCAATTTTTTAGCGATATTTATGCCTGTGATAAATGTATTCTTTAAGTTTATAATTTCAATTTCCCTATTGGCGAGTCATTTTGGCCTTGCTCAATACAATTTTTCCACAGAGTCGGTTGACGGACACCTTCCAGTAAGTGTTGATGCAAAAGCAAGCTATAGAAAAGCTAAAAAGCTGTTATTCAAAGATAATTATATAGTCGCGTTGCCCTATCTTGAAAAAGTAATAGAAAAACGAAAAGCACTTGGTCAAAACACGGACAAAATGACCTTCCAATTGGGTATCTGCTATATAGTATCCAAATCACCTTCCAAAGGTTTAGCGATCATAGATTCCATAGAGAAGATCAACCCACATATACACCCTGATCTCATTTACTGGAAAGCATTGGCTTATCATAACAATTACATGTTTGATAAGGCCATTGAGTATTACAACAAAGCGCTTAGGCTGTTCAGTGTAACAGGCGATGAAAAAGACGATATCAAGAAGAAAATAAAAGAATGTGAGAGTGGTAAAACCCTTATGGGAAATGCTAACGACTTTGAAATCGTAAATGCTGGTGCATCTTTAAACACTATGTTCTCAGAGCATAGCCCTACCATAGAAGGAGACTCACGCACTTTATATTTCACCTCACGCAAAAACATAGACGGACAAAATGCAACCTTTACTGGCGAGTATTTTGAAGATATCTATGTAACTAAGTTGGATTCTAATTCTTGGCAGAAACCAACAGGCCAATCTGACTTCAACACCAAAGAACACGATGCCTGCTCTCAAATCACCAATGGCAACAACACTATGGTCATGTACAGATCTACTAAGAACGGTGACATTTACATTGCCAATAAAGAAAACGGAAAGTGGTCAAAACCTAAAGTTGTGAAAGGGCTCAACAGCATGAGTTATGAATCTTCTGCCTTCCTCAGCAAAGATGGAAACCGCATCTACTTTAGTTCTAACAAGTTTTCCGATCAAGGGGACTTGGACATTTATTACATGGACAAAACCTCTGAAGGTAAATGGGGCCGACCAAGGGGCCTAGGCACTCAAATCAATACTGTGTATAACGAAGATGGTATTTTTTTAAGCGACGATGAAAAGACTTTGTACTTTAGCTCACAAGGACACAACAGCATGGGCGGTTTCGATGTTTTCAAGTCTGAATGGGACGGAACCAAATGGGGGAAACCTGTAAACATGGCCTACCCGATCAATTCACCTAGCGATGACATTTACTACTCCATGGCACCGAACAAAAAATTTGCAATCTTTAGCTCTTATAGGGATGGAGGCATGGGCATGCGCGACATTTACTTGATAGTACCTGTTGACAAAGTATTAGCCAAAATCAGTTTGGTGGATTCTTTAACCAAACAAGTGGTAGATTCGGCTCTTACCGTGCGGTTCAAGAGCAAGAGGAGCGACTATACCTTTAGTGAAAACCTTAGTAATGGTAATTTTGAGAAGAAGGTCAAAAATCGTGAGGACTTGGATGTATTTGTACTTAAGGGAGACAAATTGATCTACCAAGACACACTGATCGTCAATAAAAATACGAAGACTGGCTTATTTGTAGAAAAAACTTGGGTAGTACCCTACCACAAAATGGAACCCAAGCGTGAACCTAAAAAGGATACAGGTATTTTCGAGGTTTTAAAAGTAAAGGAAGACGCTGATACAGCGATCATCAACAAAGAATATATTTTCGGCAATATCTATTTCGAACATAATCATTCAAAGATTACGAAAAAATACTTCCCAGTCCTTTATGAACTCATTAAAGTTATGAAAGACAATCCTGATATTACTATTGAGGTACAAGGTTATGCCGATGACGATGGTGACCTTGAGTACAACAAAAGATTATCAGAGTTACGCGCACACAATGTCTATGACTTCCTCACCTCCAGAGGTGTTTCAAGAAAAAGAATAGTATTTACCGGTTATGGACAAACACATCAATTTAATGTGGATGGAGTTGCTGAAAAAAAGGAGAACAGACGAGCCCGTTTCGTAAAAATAAAGTAATATATATCATTTTTGATTTTCCTTTATAACTCACTATCAGAGATTTATCCATTTTAATGGGATTCGAAATTTTGATAATTAAGTTTTTAGAAGTACTTTTGGAGCCTTATTATGAATAGTCCAAAGTTTAGCCACATCAAACAAGACTTCTTCAAAACTCTTAGGAAAAGAGTAGAAGAATACTTTACTACAAATAACATTCAGAAAACAGGGAATGGCACCATGTACGTTAAGACAGTGGTGATGCTGTGTATGTATTTTGTACCCTACGCGCTCCTCGTATTCGTAGACTTCGGTTCTTATGAATACTTAAAACTCCTCTTGTGTGTAATCATGGGTATAGGGGTAGCCGGAATAGGTCTTTCTATCCAACATGATGCCAATCATGGCTCTTATTCGAACAATCCTTTGATTAATTCAATATTAGGAGAAACCCTGACATTGGTAGGAGGAAACTCTTTTACTTGGAGAATCCAGCACAATTATCTTCACCATACTTATACCAATATTCAAGGTCATGATGAGGATATTAGATCCAGATTCATATTGATATTCTCTCCTCACGAAGAAAAAAAATGGTTCCATAAATATCAGCATATCTATGCCATACCATTGTATAGTTTGCTCACCATCTCTTTCTTGTTCAAGGATTTTAGGCAATATATAGAATACACATCTAAAGGGCTTACGGAAAAAATCAATAGTACCCCTACAAAAGAATTGTTTAGGCTAGTCATTTTTAAATCTTTCTACATCTTTTACATGATTATTCTACCAATCTTCATCATGCATATTGTATGGTACAAAGTCCTTTTGGCTTTCTTTATCATGCACTTTATTGCAGGAACGATTTTATCATTGATCTTCCAAATGGCTCACGAAATGGAAAGTACCGATTATCCATTGCCAAGCGATGAAAATGTTATAGAAAATAATTGGGCTATTCATCAAATGGAAACTACGTGTAATTTCTCTACTAAAAACAAATTCTTAACTTGGTACTGCGGTGGATTAAATCATCAGGTAGAGCATCACCTATTTCCAACGATTTGTCACGTACACTACGATAAGATTTCTAAAATTGTAAAAGAAACGGCACAAGAATATGGAGTTCCGTACCATGATTACTCCAATTTTGGTATAGCTTTTGCATCACATATTAGCGCCCTAAAGAAATTTGGAGGCGCCATATAATCAACTCACTCGTTAAGAGAATATTATGAAAAAGATATAAAAAGGCTGAGCGTACTCAGCCTTTTTTGTTCTACACGTTATTTTTTATATATGATATACAACAATATATCCCACAAAAATACTATTTAGAAACGTCATTTGCGTTATCCTATTTTCTTTCTTAGTTTAGGAGGATGAAAACTTTTCATGGTCTTGGTCTGATGTCGGGGACTTCTTTGGATGGATTAGATATTGCTTATGTTACATTTGAGCATTCTAATAAGTGGCGATATAGTATACAACACAGTGAAACCATAAGATACGACCATATATTAAAGAAAACACTTCATGAGTGTTACCACTATTCAGCTTTCGAGTTCCAACGTTTTCACAATCAATATGGCCATTGGTTAGGAAAACAAGCGGTAGAATTTATCAACAGATACCAGATCAAACCTCAGTTTATAGCATCCCATGGGCATACTATTTTTCATGACCCTGCGTTAGGAATTACTACCCAAATTGGTAGTGGGGCAAATATATATGCAAATACGGGCATTACTACAGTGTGTGACTTCCGCACTGTGGATGTAGCAAGTGGCGGGCAAGGAGCACCTTTGGTACCCAAAGGAGACAAAGACCTCTTTTCCGAATACGAATACTTGCTTAATTTGGGAGGGATCGCAAATATAACACGCAATAACGATTCTAAAGCTTTCGATATCACAGTAGCAAACATGGGCCTCAACTATTATGCACAGCAATTGGGGGCGGAATACGACACCAATGGTGATTGGGCTAGATCTGGCAAGCTGAATGAGGCTCTGCTGAGGCAACTCAATATACTTCCCTTTTTCTCTCAAGCACCTCCGAAATCATTAGGACGCGAATTTTTCGAACGTGAGTTTTTACCTATACTTAATCGTGTAAAAGCCACACCGCAAGATGCGCTACATACACTTTGCAAACACATCGGACTTCAAATCAAAGGGGCTTTGAACAATCTCACTCCCATATCAGGGAGAATGATCGTAACTGGAGGAGGAGCTTTAAATAATTTTCTGATTGATAGTATTAAAGAAGCTTGCACCGCTGTGGAAGTGGTAGTACCTGATCGCAAGACTGTAGAATTCAAAGAGGCTCTGATTTTTGCATATTTAGGCCTACTAAGGTTACTCAACCAAAGTAACTGTCTCAGGTCTGTAACTGGGGCCGAACGGGATGTAATTGGTGGGGCTGTATACGGCGAAATCTGGGACCTTGAAAGGTAGTTCCTTTCAAGGCTTCAAATCTCCTTATTATACAATACAAATTCTTTAAGAAAGGATTATTGCTCTTTAAATAGTTATGAATCTTTAACTTAATAATTCAAGAAACTATTCCATTGCCTTTATCCTTCCAGCCCTGGTGAGCTCAAAAGCCTGGGTGCCCTTATAAAAAATACGTTTTCCTTCTTTATTTACATAACCATCATATTCAAAGGGCACAAACTCACGGCCTAGCATGTCAATCATGCCATATCTGCCTGCTTTCTTCACGACAGCTAATTTATTGAGATAGGGCTGAGCCTCTTCAAACACTGGAATGATTACAAACTTACCCCCACGAGCCAAATATCCCCAAGTCCCTTCCTTTTTTGCGGCAATCAGACCCTCGCTATAGGTAGTCACTTCTTGTAAGGCATCTTTATTTTGCGTCTCGCCCTTAATATTGATTAGGTTTACTGAGCTACCTTCCGTATGAGCATATAAGCTTTCACCTACGTATCTCAAGCTACCTTCTAAACTTTGCAATTCCTCACCTTTGTAGTTCAACAAGCCCGATTTTTTACCTTTGCGATAAATGAGGGGTTGCGCAGGAGTATTGGGCTCTTCCACAACATTACTGATGTAGTCATATTTGAAAGGGACTAACTCTTCTCCCTTGATACTCAACACACCATACTTGCCATCTTTCTTCAACACATAGTTTTTGTTGGTCGCAGGCGCAATGAGTTCGTATTCCAATGGAAAGATCTGTCCATTTTGATCGTTCAGAAGACCTCTTTTACCAGCCTTCGCTACTACATATTGGGCTTTGCCTTCCACCATGTAGTAATCGATGCTTTCATACTGCACGGGGATTTTGAGTACGCCTGTCTTATCCGCCAAACCCCAATTACCGTCTTTCTTTACCAAGAATTGGTCAAACCTAAAAAACTGTACCTCGTCATATTCTGGATTGATGAATATCTTGCCTGCTTGCAGGTCATAAACACCATACTTACCGAGTTTAGAGAACCTAATGCTCGTTTCCGAATCGTGAAATTTCACATCTTGCAGTTCGTTAAGAACCATCTTACCTCCTAGATCCAAGATTTGTTTCTTGCCAGCAAGTGTCGCCACAAAGTATTTCCTAGTACTGTCTCGCTCCGCAAGGTCATAGACGTTGGCACTTAAAAACTTACCCTGGCTATTAATCAACTGATACTTATTGCCCAATTTCACGATCGCTCTTTCGAAAAAGAAATTACCCGCTTGGTCAAACTTTGGTGCCACGAGCAAGCTGCCTGTCTTATTCAAATAGCCATATTTACCATTGAATTTAAATACCCCAAAACCATTTACATTAGGACCGATATAATCGTAGGTATTTGAGAAGGGTTTACCTTTTTCATTAAGGATCTTATATTTATCATTCTTCTGGGCAAGAATAAGACTTGCCTCCCATTTTTTCAGAAGATCAAAGTCTGATTTAATAACCTTCTCTCCCAAATGATTGATTGCGCCCCATTTGCCATTCATTTTATATGCAAAACAACGACCACTGATTTTTTCCATATCAGTGATCTTCGGCTCTATGATATATTTACCTGAAAAGTTATCTATCAAACCCAAGGTATCTTTAATAACTACTATACTCACTTCATCAGAAGCCACTGTAAAATCCGAATAAGTAGGGCTTGCGACAAATCTCAAGGTCTTCTCTGAAAAAATACCCCATTTATCGCCTTTGCGTACCCAGATCACATCGTTCTCAAAGCCAATCTTCCTAAGTTCATCGAAAGCAGGTTGATAAATCACTTGTCCCTTGTCGCTAATGAGTCCCCAAAGATTGCCTTTCTTAGCCCAAACCCTATCCCCAGCAAATTCTAAAAAATCATCGTATTCGCAATTGATGATAAGATAACCAGAACAGTCGATGACCCCTAGTTTAGCACCCTTTTGCACAATGGCTTTACCTGCCACAAATTCGAAGGCTTTCATATACGAAGCAGGAATGATCCACTCTCCCTCAAAGTTTCTATATCCCCAAAGTTTGGTTTGTTTGTCCAAAACGTTGAACAAATCCTCCTTGCAGCCTTGTCCATGTTTCCTTTTGGGCTGTATGTGAGGCTCTTGTGCCCTAGTACTAAGGCCCAACAAGCATAGTACAGTGATAACAACTAGTTTTTTCATGTCTTCTATGGATTATGATCTTAATTGTCTATTTATCAATTATAACATTCTTGCCTGCATATTTACCCATCTTTCAGGTAATTCATTGTTGGTAGCCATCAGATAGTCGTTATAACTACAAGGCACCACCACAAACTCCTCATCTGATTTCTTTGAGAAATCAGGTTTGGGTACTTCCAGCCACCACTTCTCCGTATACTTGTGTTTGTAAAACACCAGGTTGTCTACCCCGTTTACAGATACATTGTATTTCATAAAACTATCAGAATCATAGTTTTCATACTGGATCCTGTGGTAAAAGCCTTCCACAAAATACCATATTGCAGTGGCAATGAGATTGGCTGTTTGCTCTTTATGGTCATAGTCTGGGTAATATTCATAAAGAGCAAAGGAACTTACCCTTTCGCTTAAGCCCGCATACCATGCAATTCTGCAAAGCTCTTCTCCTGTAAGGCCAAATGGTCTACTATGCAATACAGCAGGGGCATCTTGAATCTTCAGGGCCCCGAGATCTACACTGATCATGTTTGATTGCCTAAGGATGGGCTCTACATCCTCAAAACTCTCCCTGATTACACCCAAGCGATAGTGTTCGAAGTGTAGTTTCTCAAACACATTCACCAAATCTGGATCGGTGATATAACTTTGATAGCCCAGTAAGATAAAGTTAAATAGATAATTAGGCTCATGCAGCAAAATCTTGTTTAAAAAGGAAGTATTAGTACAGTCCCCATCTCCAGATTTCATATCTATGCTTGCATCTATATTAAGCACTGTGGTCAGTTTATCAAATTTCTGATAGGCATGGTATTGCCCTACTGAAAAATTGTGTGTCCCCCCAATGATGAGCGGTATCACGTCATTTTCAATCAATACTTCACAAACCTCTCTAAGCCGTTCCTCTGTATCTTGAAAATCTTCTCCATTACGGAGATTACCAAGATCACAAATATTATAGTTTACTGCCGATTTATTGAGTGCACAAAACTGCTTTCTGATCAAATCAGCAGCAATATGAGACACATTTACCTCAGCCCCGTTCGCTCGGTAATCGTTGACTCCTATCAAGGCTATGTCACAATCTCTCCAATTCAAATCGCCAGTGGTATTGATGTAAAAAGCATTTTGAAAGGTATTAAAATCGGATTTTGTATTAACGAGAGACTCCGCAACGGGATCAAAAAAGAGCGACAGATTCATGCAGAAATATTGAATGACAAATTATGAATTTTAAATTAAGGAATTCCATTAATTCATGCTACAAGTTTAGGCTTTTATTTTGGTTTAATCAAACTACGGTACACTCAAAAGCCAAACCATACAGTAACATAAAACCTATACTGAAACGGTCCTACTTTAATGATTCCATTTGTCCACCATTGAAATTCATTTTATATTGTAATGAATTCTAGATAATCAACTACATAAGCAATAATAAATCAAAAGAGAACAATATGAACACTGTTATTGAACCCAAAATATTAACTGACATTACAGAGTTTGATCCAAAATGGACGAACGCCCAAGGATCTACACACGAGCTGGTGATTACTAAAGACTTTGTCTTTGTGTCTGGACAAAAAATGGATCAAATTGCCAAATTTGACTATTCGGGACAATTGCTAACACATTTCAACATGCCCAAAGGCAGTGGTCCTCATGGTTTGTTGCTCGATAAACAAGAGCAACTGTGGGTTTCCTTAGAGTTTTCTGGAAAAGTTCTAAGGCTAGACGACAAGGGCAATGCCGCTGAGGAAATCGACGTGAATATGTATGTCAATGGCACCACAAAACCAATCAATCCTGCCCCTCACGGCATTTGCCTTGGAGCAGATGGTGAAACGATATGGTTCACAGGTAAACGTACCAGCACGATTGGTAAAATAAACCCAAATAGATCCGTTGAACACTTCCAACTAGAAAATTTGGCGGCATTACCTATATTTCTAAACGCAGGCCCTGACGGAAATGTCTGGGGGACGGAGCTGCTTTCAAGTTATATTCTTAACATTAAACCAAATGGTATTGCGCAAGAGTATAAAATACCTACGACGAATAGTAGGCCTATTGGTATCATTCCTGATCCTTTAGAAGCTTATATGTGGTTTACCGAAGAAGCCGGAAAGAAAATAGGAAAAATAGACATGTCAGGCAATATTGTGGAATATACAGTTCCTGCTTTGCAAGAAAACGACATTTTAGGCTCTTTAAGTTTCGATCGAGAGATGAATCTATGGGTCCAAGTATATGTAGACATGAATAATCCCGAGCCAAAAGGCAAAGACTATATTATGAAATTTGATAAATCCATCAGAAATCTAAAACAAGACAACCTTCAATCTATACTTATGAGCACTCATATCGTCCCAAGTAACACGTCTATGTTACACCGGATCAGGCTAGACCACGAGGGTAATTTGTGGTTTACCGAAATGATGACTGATAAACTAGGCAAAATTACTTTGAATAAAAACTAAGGGACCCATACAAGAAGAGAATGCCCCACCGTTTGGGATGGGGCATTCTCTTTTATGAATATATTGTATAATCTTAGCTGATCAAATTCACGCTTCTACTCAAGAAGCTTGACAAATCAGGACCCGTGAGTAGCCCTTGCGAAAGCAACCCTAAGTCGAAGCAATGTTTAGCCAACACTTCTTTTTTTGCATCATCAGCCGCCAAGATCTTCTTCGCGATTTCGTGGTTACCATTTACGATCACATTATAAGTATCAGGGAAACTACCCATAAAACTCATACCTCCCATGCCGCCCATGTCTTTCATACGACGCATAAACTCTGGCATCACCACCGTTACGGGTTGCTCATCTACAGGCAAAGCCTCTATTTGTACCCTGTAAGAAGTATTGTTGATCGACTTCTCATACACTTCTTTCAAAGTTGTCTGTTCTGCCTCACTCAATATCAACTCGGTTTTTTCCTCTTTAGCTATTAGTTTGTCAATAGAATCAGAATCTACACGTTTGATTTGAGTTTTTTCCTCTTTGTTTTCCAAGAAACCAATGAAGTGATTGTCGATAGGGCTGTCGAAAAGTAATACATCATAACTGCGTTTTTTAGCAGATTGTACAAATGCATCCAATTTGCCAGCATCATGCGTATACAACATTACCAAGTTTCCGTCTTTATCGGTTTGTAACGTTTTGATTTTCTCTCTGTAATCTGCAATAGTATAAATTTCCTTTTCTACGTTTTGCAACAAACAGAAATCCTTCGCTCTTTCGTAGAACTTGTCGTCACTAAGCATTCCATATTTCACAAAAAGGCCAATATGCTCCCACTTGTCTTCAAAAGCGGCCTTGTCTTTCTTGAACAATTCATGAAGTTTATCTGCTACTTTTTTAGTAACGTGGCTATTGATTTTCTTCACATTCCCATCTGCTTGCAAGAAACTTCTAGAAACGTTCAATGGAATGTCTGGAGAATCTAAAACCCCATGCAGCAACATCAAAAATTCAGGCACAACATCCTTTACCTCATCAGTAATAAATACCTGACGCGAATACAACTGGATTTTGTTTCTGTTGAGCTCTAGGTCTTTTTTAACCTTAGGGAAATACAAGATTCCCGTGAGATTGAAAGGATAGTCCACGTTGAGGTGAATCCAAAACAATGGATCTTCTGAAGTAGGATACAGCTCTTTGTAGAACTCTAGATAATCTTCGTCCTTCAACTCAGAAGGTTGGCGTGTCCATAGTGGCTGCGTTTTGTTGAGTATCGCACCATCAAATTCTATTTCTATAGGTAAAAACTTGCAATACTTATCCAAAATCCCTTTAAGTCTCCATTTGTCAAGAAACTCAACCGAATCTTCAGCTATGTGCAAAATAATATCTGTACCTCTTTCTGTTTTCTCAGCAGTGGTGATTTCAAACTCAGTGCTACCATCGCAGACCCATCTTGCAGGAACTGCATCGTTTTGATACGATAATGTTATGATTTCTACCTTTTCAGACACCATGAAGGCAGAATAGAAGCCCAAGCCAAAATGTCCGATGATTTTTTTGTCATCACCTTTGTCTATGTACTTTTCTACGAACTCGGTAGCTCCTGAAAAAGCGATCTGATTGATATATTTCTTGATTTCATCAGCAGTCATCCCAAGTCCATTGTCCTTAATGGTAATGGTTTTGGCTTCGGCATCAAATTCTACTTTTACTTTCAAATCGCCTAACTCACCATTGTACTCGCCTAATGATGCTAGTTTTTTAAGTTTTTGGGAGGCATCTACTGCATTGGAAACCAACTCTCTCAAAAAGATTTCGTGGTCAGAATACAGAAACTTCTTAATGATTGGAAAAATGTTCTCGGTATGAATTGAGATATTGCCTTTTTCTTGCATAGTTTTTCAATTTTATTTGCTGTAATGGTTACAAACAGCATTCCAAACTCAAAACAATGACAATTTGACACAAATATCCGCATTTGTGTTCTTAAAAAGTCTAATCTGTCTCTCCCCTTACAGGAATACAAACACATTAATTACAAATAATAGCCCACTACACACCATTAGTATTTTTTGGTCATTTTTAATACCGAGACCCAAACCAATGAGCGAAATCGGAATAAGAAGACAGGCCACAAATGTTGTTGTGGACACATCGAATAATAATTTTTCCATATCAAATCCAGCTTTTATGTGCTGTTGATAATAACTTATACATGTATATTGTCGGATAAATATATCACACTAATATGTATAATACAAAACAAACTTTAAATAATCTTATTCACCAGCCTATTTCAGGTGCAAATTATGCAAACCAGCTTTTTGTACTCCATTAATAATCCATAACTTTACACCGCATTTGATCACGTTAAAATAACTTCTGCAATGTTTTACTCCATAGTAGTTCCTGTATACAACCGCCCCGATGAAATCGAAGATCTTTTGAATTGTCTATGTAAGCAGACCTATAAAAACTTTGAGACACTCATTGTAGAAAGTGGTTCTGAGATCAAATCAGATAAGGTAGTGGAACAATTCCAAAGCAAGCTACCCAACTTATACTACCATCTCAAAGGCAATGACGGCCAAGGCTTCTCGCGAAACTATGGCTTTGCCCGGTCTAAAGGAGACTATTTCATTGTGCTCGATTCCGACATCTTACTTGATCCCGATTTTGTAGAAAACATCCATAAACACCTGAGTTCTCATTGGCTAGATGCTTACGGTGGGCCCGATAAGCTCCATCCAAACGCCAAACCGATCCAAAAAGCAATAGATTATTGCCTGACTTCAGTATTAACCACAGGGGGGATTCGTGGTAATAAAAACCATGTTGGCAAGTTTTACCCAAGAAGTTTCAATATGGGTTTTTCCAGAAAAGTATACGAGGCCACTCATGGTTATAAGCTGCCATTCTTTGGGGAGGATATAGAACTGAGTTCTAGAATCATGTCACTAGGCTTTAGCACAGGGCTCATCCCCACGGCTCATGTATACCATAAGCGCAAAGAGACCTTTAAACACTTTTTCAAGCAGATGGATTTCTTCGGAAGGGCAAGGGTAAACACCTATCTTTTGTTCCCAGATACGCTCAAGCTTACCCACTTCTTCCCCGCAGCATTTTTCTTGTTTTATATTTTTGCGATACTTGTTGCCCTATTGCCATACTGGATCTGCAAAATTCCAGCCACATTGTTATTGATTTATGTTTTGGCGATATTCTTCCATTCTTTGGCAGTACACAAGAGCATGCAGGTATCCATACTAACAGTACGTGGGCTTTTCGTACAAATGACAGGCTACGGCATAGGTTTTATCAAAGACTTTTGGTTAAGGGTTGTTCTAAAAAAACAGATCTACTCACAAAATATTTAAAAGTTTTATAAGTAAATCGACAAAGCGTTGAAATCAGGAAGAGTACTTACAATACCATTCCTGATTTTTGAATTAAACCCAGAATAAGCATTAGAAATTTACTGCGACAAAATGCTACCTCAAATTCATTTCGATACTCGTTTTTCTTCATTCAAGCTAGCATTACTAGCTTTTCATTCAGAAAAACTCCGTGCCTCATGACTTTTTCCTATCATTTCGTCTCGCTACAAAGTCTAATGCTTAATCTGGGTTAAATCTAACCAGCAAAATCATCGAAGGCGCGTTCTGCCACTCTAATGATATGTTTTTTGATAAAATCAACACCTTCTTTAGCACCATCTTCAGGATGCTTAATACAACACTCCCATTCTACTACCGCCCAACCAGGGTAATCGTATTGAGTAAGCTTGCTAAATATAGACTTGAAGTCTACCTGGCCGTCTCCTAGCGAACGGAACCTCCCTGGACGATCAACCCAGTCTTGATAGCCACCATAAACCCCAGAACGACCTGAAGGATTGAACTCAGCATCCTTTGCATGAAACATTTTAATATAGTCCTTATAAATATCTAAATACTCAAGATAATTCAACTGCTGTAGTACAAAATGGCTAGGATCGTATAAGATGTTAACCCTTCTGTGGTTGCCAGTAGCCGCAAGAAAACGTTCAAACGTAATACCATCATGTAAGTCTTCGCCCGGGTGTATTTCATAACATAGATCTACACCTAGCTCATCAAACGCGTCCAATATCGGAAGCCATCTCTTGGCCAGTTCTTTAAATCCCTCTTGTACACTGTTCGGCTTTCTTTGAGGCCATGGGTATGTTGTATGCCAAAGCAAAGCACCTGAAAATGTAGCATGAGCCTTGAGCCCCAAGTTCTTACTGGCCTTTGCTGCATATAGGAGTTGTTGTGTCGCCCACTCGGCCCTTCCTTTGGGATTCCCCCTAAGAGCTTGAGGCGCAAATACGTCAAACTCTATATCATAAGCAGCATGCGATGCAACTAATTGCCCCTGCAAGTGCGAAGTGAGCTCGGTAATCTGCAGCCCTGCTTCGGATACAATCCCACTGATTTCATCAGCATAGCTTTTGCTTTCGGCAGCCTTTTGTAAGTCAATGCACCGGTTGTCCCAACTGGGAATCTGAACACCTATATAACCCAAAGAAGCCGCCCATTTACATATATCTTTAAGATTATTAAAAGGTACTTTGTCGCTCATAAATTGCGCTAAAAATAGCGCAGGTCCTTTTATCGTTTTCATACGTATACAATTCAAAAAACAGCTAGTATGCCCCAAACTAGCTGTATGTCATTTGTTTAATTTATTCCAATTTATACTGCTTACAACTTAAGCCACTTGCCATTTTCCTTACCAGATGCAATGACCATTTCAATAAACTTCATGCCTCTCACCCCATCTTCTATAGTGGGAAAATCATATAATGGATTCAGGTGCTGACCCAATTTAAAATTATATACCGCATCGGCAAAGTTCCTATACAGATTCGCCATAGATTCCAAATAACCTTCGGGGTGGCCAGCAGGAAGCCTACAGTGTTCTCTTGCATGCTCCGACAAATATGTATGGTTATTGCCCGCCTTTAACACTTGGCGAGGTTCATCGTTGTGCTTTAGAATGAGGCTATTGGGCTCCGATTGCAACCATTCTATACTGCCTTTCTCGCCATACAACCTGATCCTGAGTTCGTTTTCGTCGCCATTGGCTATTTGCGAAGCAATGATTACGCCCTTTGCGCCATTGTTAAATCGCACCAAGATGTTTGCATCGTCATCCAGCAAGCGCCCCTCTACAAAAGTACTCACATCTGCACTAAGCTCTTTGATGGAAAGCCCTGTAATGTACTCACTTATGTTTTCAGCATGTGTACCAATGTCTCCTACACAACAACTCAAACCTGCCTGTTTGGGATCGGTTCGCCAGCTCGCCTGTTTTTGACCATCGGCCTCCAAGGCTCCCGAGAGCCAACCTTGTGGATATTCAGCAATGACCTTTCTGATTTTCCCTATTTTACCTCTGTTTACCAAGTTACGGGCCTCCTTAACCATGGGGTAGCCCGTATAGTTGTGCATAAGGCCAAACAATAAACCCGATTTCTTGGCTATTTCAGCCAATGCTTCAGCCTCAGCAAGTGAAAATGTAATGGGTTTTTCACAGAGTACGTGAAAACCGCTTTCCAAAGCTAGTTTAGCAGGATAAAAATGTAAATGATTGGGAGTTACTATGGTCACAAATTCCATACGTTCGGCTTCTGGCAAAACCTTCTCCGACAGAATCATTTCTTCATAGGAATCATAAACCCTTGTTTTGGTAAGCCCCAAAGCCTCACCCGTGGCAGAGGAACGACTTGGATTACTGCTAAATGCCCCACAAACTAGTTCTATTCGACCATCCAAGGCCGCCGACATACGGTGGACTGCACCAATAAAGCCTTCAAGGCTTCCGCCAACCATACCCATGCGTATTTTATTACTCATATTTCATTGTTGTTTTGTTCCTAAGGTTAAATATAAACATCTCAAAAAGATATTGCACTATTGCAAAACAGATTCTTCGGCCTATTCATACACAAAATGAGAAGTCTGGTTCTCAAATATCTCCATGGAAACCTTATATTTACAACAAAAACAAGTGATTACGACAAAAACATGGCGATAGGACTCACACCAAAACATCTTATGGATGTACCTCTTAACAATCTAAGCGATGCTCAGTACTTGGTATTAGCGGTCGCTACTGCAGAAAAACTCAATTGGAATATCTCCCAAATAAGCTCAAAAGGAATTATTGCCTATACAAACAATGGTCTTGTCAATTGGAATGGTGAAGTAAGAATCCACATCAATCAAGACCATGTAAATCTTAAAAGTCAGTCCACTGGATCCGACATGATTGACCTTGGTAAGAACAGAAAAACAATTGAAACTTTTTTGAAGGAGTTTGAACAGCTCAAGAACACCTTTTCGGAGGAAGAACTAGCGCAACAATATGCTCACCTGCAAAATAGTTTTGTTCCTGATGACCAAAATTTACTGTTGCTTCCCCCTCCCACCACCAAACAAAAAGTTTCCGACTTCTTTGCAATATTTATACCTGTAAAAGGTTACACTATTACGCCTATATTAATGAATATCAATATTTTGGTATTTATTCTTATGGCCATAACAGGTGCTGACATTTTTTCGCCTAGTCCTGAAATTCTGTTACAATGGGGTGCCAATTTCCGACCCGCTACATTGATGGGTGAATGGTGGCGACTTATTACCTGTTGCTTTTTGCACATCGGTATCATACATCTTGCACTCAATATGTTTGCTCTTTTGCAAATAGGCATTTTATTAGAACCCTTATTAGGCAAAACTAGATTTTTTACTGCTTACCTACTAACAGGACTTTCGGCTAGTGTTTTAAGCTTATGGTGGCATAGCAATACAGTAAGTGCTGGAGCATCAGGCGCCATATTTGGCATGTATGGAGTCTTTCTTGCACTTTTAACAACCAATCTTATCGAAAAGAAGGAACGCAATCAGTTGTTACAAAGTATAGGTATTTTTGTGTGCTTCAACCTCATCTATGGCATCAGTGGCGATATAGACAATGCCGCACATCTTGGTGGGCTATTGAGCGGCATTTTGATTGGCTACGCTTTATTTCCTAGTATCATTAAACATTCCAATCAGAAATTAAAGTATTTGACAATTGCTTGTATGTGTATTGTTACCATCCTCGGAAGCTATTTAGTCTATAAAAACACTCCAAACGATTGGAGGACTTATGAAAACAAAATGGCAGAATTTTATGAAAGGCAAGAAAAAGCTCTAGCGGTTTATAAGCTAGTAGATAGTCTCACCACCGATCAAGTACTGGTCGCCTTACAAAAAGATGGGATTAAAAATTGGGAGGCAAATCTGCAACTCATCACAGATATAGAAAGCCTCGATCTTCCTAAGGAAAACTTAGCTCGAAACTCAAATCTAAAGAAATATAGCTCTTTACGTTTAGACTCTTATCGTTTATTGTATAAAGCTTTAGAAGAAAACACTAATAAGTATGACACCCAACTTGATCAGTCCTACAAAAAAATAGAGGAGATCTTGACCGTTTTAAACAAACCATAAGCCTTTTGTTGAACTCTGGTTTCTTAGTTCAACAAGAAGGTTAACTTAACACCAAAGGAAGTGTTGATATTTCTAAAGGAGCCGGAAGTGTGCGGTTTATTGTCTACGCGGCTATAGTACAACTGGATTGTTAGCTTCGAACTATACTGATAGTTGATACTTGGCTTGATCTGTAGTTGCCACTGCCCTACAGTTGGCCTCGAATCTTCCTCAAACCTTCTTACGATTGTAATATTATCCCTCAGAGTAATGTCCAAACGCATGGTCGTCATGTTTTTCAGTGGCGGCAATGGCCTTCCTTTTACCTTAATGAACGGAATTTTCAAACCAACTTTCGAATAGCCAACGTTTACAGAATAGTCAGTATTCTTTACTTCGGTGATTTGAGCATTGGTTGTTTGCAAGCCAACGGTCCTATCTTTACTGAGCTTCAAACCAAAGGTAACATTGCTCTTTGTTTTGGCCTGTACACCAAATAAGGGACTAAATTGTTCCCTAATTTGTACATCCGTGATCATGTACCTAGGCACAACAGATTCTAAAGCAGAACTACCCAATTGCGGTGTAGAAATGGTATCTTGGTCATACCTGTACTGTTCCTCCGAATCCTTTATTCCCTGATTTTTATAGATTGCAGAAGATGCATAACTATTTACCCTATAAGTACTGTTATAGCTATGAGAAATCGTTAAACTTGGAAAATACTTCTTAATGGATTTGATATTGGACAAACCGCTGTAATCAATCTTCCAATTGGGAAGAGGTATTGCAGGGAAGGGGGTTAATGCAACATCATTAGCAGATTTCTGCCCCGTATAAGCACTGATAAACGCCGGAATTAAAACTTGCGAAGAATTAATAGAGAATTCTCTATTAGGCCTTACCTTAGTGTAAAGCTCTGCATTTAGCCTATTTTGTACTTCTGCCCGATTTTTCGCAAATTGATCAAAAACCGTATTGGTATAAGTACTTCCTTTATCCTTAACAAAAGCAGAGGTCAGTGAAATGGTAGAAACTTCATAAAACCCCTTTCTACTATTGCTCAATTCAGAATAATCCCCAAATCCTGATACATCCTTATAAACCTCAGAGAACTCAGTATATTTATTCTTAACAGCATTTATAGTGATCCTAAAGTCTTTAATAGGTTCTATCTGTGTGTTGATATTCAACTTCACATCCTTACTCTGTACCATAGGCTGAGAAAGTAGAGAATCATGAGATATCCAGTGTTTCTTAGGATCAGGATCCTTTTGTGCATCTTTTTTGAACCTTTCGAGATCTTGAGAGCCTAAGATAAATGGTAAACCTGGTGCATTGAAAGCATCATCAAAACCTAAGTATTTAGGAGTAGGCATATAGCCAGATATAGATGTATTTTCAGTCTGTGTGTAACTAACATTCACACTCCTAAGAGTCATTACCTTTTTGAGCACCAATTTGCCAAACTCAAACTCAGGAACCACCACCTCTATGGTATCAATCTTTCCGTCAGCACGCTTTCTAAACACCTTTTTCTTTTTCGGCTCCTTCTTAGGAGGTGGATTATTGATTTTCTTCAAGAACTTGGATTTGTTGTAGAGTTTCAAAAAGTCTATCTTTCCTGCCACCGTAGTGGTTCTACCATTCTGAATACGATTCCCTAACTTATCGGCAACACTTTTGGCAGTAAGCGCATCCCACATATAATTGACCTTATAGCCCACATCGGCGCCAATCCAATCCGTCAGAGGCAACTTATCAAAAGGTAATTTATAATTAATATTGATACTTTGATTAAAGTTCTTGATCCTTCCTAGATTTTTCAAACTGGTCTTTACCGAATCCTTCTTAGTGGTCTCAGATCCTGTTCCTGGCCTAGCAAGGTCATCATTGATCCGTCCCGCTGGTTCATCTACCACAGCCTTTACATCTGCTAAATAATCCATAGACAGAGACTTAGTCAGCGACCATCTTAAATTATAAGAACGATCAAAGTTCCAAGACTTATCAAAAATAGCCTTCATACCAATAGTGTCCAAATTGGCATTACGCAATTGCTTTTCGGAGAAAAAACGTCTCATTTCTCCACGAACCTGTATGGTAGAGGGCAATGGACTCACATTAAAATCCTTGATCAATTTCAAATACTTCCCATTCATGGCCTTTGATTTCTTAAAAGGCTCAAAGGGTTTTGATTGTATCGAGTAGTTATAGTTTACTTGACCTAGATAAGTCTTAGTGGTGTAGTTAGCAATCTGGTAGCTACTCGCATTGGTAGTATTATATGCCGCAGTTAACGAAATATTTTCTATATCATAAATGTGTTTTTTCGCATCTGGCTTAGTCTTTGTTTTTTGAACGTTCGAAAAGTTAATACTTTTAGACGTCCGTCTCGGCGAAACCATTTTCCTGTATGCTGCAGGATCTTCTCTTAATTCAGATGAATTTTTTAATAAAACATCTGGATTAGCTGGGTCATACTTCGGATTAGCATGCTCCACATCATAAGCAACAGACATAGGTAGCTTAATGCCTAACTTATCAGGCAAAAATTTATTTAAGGCTACATTGGTATTTACACCAAAATTCATTTTTTCCTCTTGGCTCCTATCTGAAACTTTCTGCTCCAAGCCACCAAAACCTACAGAACTATACCTTCCTGTCAAGGTCACAGAGGCAAGGTCAGCAAGAGTAAAGCTTGCATTAGCAATAGCTGCCTGTGCTGGCGATTTATTATAACCACTTAAGCGAAGTTCATCTGCCCAAATACAAAAAGATTGTGTAACCTGTGAAACCGTATCTGGATTCAAAGCACCAATCATGAAAAACTTCACATTGGTAATATCAGGATTTCCGCGAACCCTATATATCTTACCATTCTTCTCCAAGAAAGTAGGCCCTTGAAAATTATTAACACCAGGGTTTTGGTAGTTTCTTAAAGCTTTAAGCGCGGACAGATCTGCAAATTTTACATCTATTTCGTTCTGGGCTGGCCAAACCTCTTCTTCAGTATCCTTTGTAACATCCGATAGCTTTAGAGGCACCTCTACTTCATAGTAGTTATCAGTCAAGTCGGTACCAAATCTCATCACTGCACGTACATCCTGCTTCACTGTAGCTCTTGGGTTATTGGCGCTTTCAGCATGCAAGAACATTTTTAAACCTTCAAAATTGATACAGTTTAACCCTGTAGAGTTAATACTTGTAGAAAAGTCTTTAGTAGCCACACGCATATAACCACCTTTTAGGTTATCTACACATAAACGTAAGGACTGCTCATTATTCAATCGGGTAATGTTGGAGGTATTATCTACATCTCTCATAAAGCCTGGAGGTACCATATATTTACTGGAGATTGGAGTGGCAAAACCATTCTCCTCAATGTTTACTGTAGAAACAGAAAATCCATTATCGACCGGTTGCTCTGGTGTTAGTATTGGCTTATTGTCCTTAAACGCCTCAGGTTGAGGTCTCCACTGAGATGCTACCAATTGGAATTGCCCCATTCTCAGAATAATCGGCTGTTTAAATCCTGTAAGGTACATCCGCATAAACCTAACCGACTTTAAACTTGCATTACCAACAACTCTAGTATTAGGTGTAGAATCTCTCAAAGGAATTCTGAACTGATACCACGCTGAAGGTTTTCCATCAGCAGACTTGGAGACTATTTTATTGATGATAAAGTTCTTACCGACAACAAAATCTTCCTTTTTTATACTTACTAGATACTCATAATAAGCTTCTTCGCTTTCTATGGTATTGTTTTTATTCAAATCCTCGTTATCGGGTACGTTTGTCGAAGAAGTGGTAAAGGAACCAGAGGATGAATTATCTGGAGAGTTGTTTTCTATCCCGTTATAATCCTTGTACCTATCGATGATCTTCTTGGTATCTTGGTCATTCCCCAGATAATACTTGAAGTCATCACCACTCACATCGGCCAAAAGCCGTTCCTTAGCTGATTGGGTTAATGGCTTTTGTGAAATTTTATCTAAATACTCCTTAAACTGTGGATATTCTCTTTCCTCAGCAGAGGACAAGCCATCATAACCCAAATCTTGATTAGCCCTTGCTCCTGCCGCGTTTGAAAAATTATCAACTAAATACTGTTGCTTGGTAATTTGTCCCCATGTTGAAGAAGTTACATTCTCTGGAGTCTTTATACCATCAGCAGGTAATCCATTTTCAAAAGACTGGAGTTTGTCAGACAAGACATCTTCGGATATATTCCCAAGGTTAAAATACAATTTACCACCAGTTTTGTTTTCTATAGTTTCATAGTTACCAGTTCTTGGATTGATCACCCTCACACCTCCATTATTACTAGCTTCAATAAATGGATCCATCATCCAAAAATCGATATACTGAACGTTCAAATTATCAAAATCCGAATCAATCCCTGGGGCTAGTGCCCTAGTGATACCAGCAAAGTTCAGCTCCGGATTTTTCAGCAAGCCATCATTATCTAGATCTGTTTGATAATTATAAGGACCCTTTTCCTCTGGAAAATACGCTAAGTCAAGTACGGTTTCATTGATTTGACCAGGCTGAACAGACCTATTAGGGAAAATCTCATTGGGTTCTATACGTCTCGTATAGTGATATTCATCCACATCTTCTTTACCAATGTTCCCAGGACGGCCTCGCTCGCCTCCCCCTTCTCTATAAAATGAGTTATCAATATTATACCATGCCAACTTGGCTCTTTTGTACCCATATTTTACTTTGGAGGAGTCTCCGTTCTCTGCATTTCTGAATGCCTCTGGTGGCGCAGCATATTTCCAGCGTAATGGACTTCTTGTAAGATCAAATGGATTCCTTGATCCTTCAAAATCATCAATAAACGAGTTACCGTCAGCGCCAATGATTTTTGTATTACCAGGTAAGAGCGCTGCATATTCACCGCTAAATTTCACATTAGAAGGCGCCTTTGTCGAAATCAGAGGGAGTTTGTCTACCAATTTGGTGATTAACCTTGACTCCTTGTTATAGTTCACATCAAAGCCTATCATGGTATTCCGTATCGGTTCATCTCCAGCGTTTACACGCGTGATCAATGGCCTTTCATTCAGGCGCATATAGGTAGCACCAATATTAATATCTTTACTTAATGTATAGTCAAATCTTGAACCTAATAAGGACTTTTGGCGAAATGAGAAAAGATCTGCTTTTTCATAGGTGATGCGAATATCACTACCAGAATTGAGTACACTTGGTTTCAAGGTAATCTTACTTGCATCAGAACTAATGTCATAATCTACGCCCTGCGTCAGCAAACGGCTCCCAGCATATACCTTTACTGTACTCGGAGAGATATTCAAGCCAGGCAAATTAATGTCACCCGAGGCTCCCGACTGCACCCGCCCCTTTAGGTAAAATTTGGTTTTGTTACTATTGGTATTGGCCTGTAAACTAACCTTCGTGGTATCGTATAGTTTTTGAAAGACATACTTATCAATCAAATTTCCCTCTGTAGCCTCGTCAAAATGACTTCTCAAGTTTGAACCAAAAGGCTCTAACACGGGGAAAAACACCCTACCCATGGTTGGGTCTATGGTGTGAGGATCAATAAAGTCAAAATTACCATCAGGATTGCTCTCTGAGGTAGTATTGCTCATCTCGTCTGCATTGAACAACTCCACCAAATTAACACCTGCCGTATTCTTTCCTTCTAGTATTGAGGGATTAGCCAATTTTGTAGCATCGTCCTTATAAGCCACATAAAGATTAAAGCCTTGCTTGCTGATGTTCGTTACGCCAAGGTTATAAACGTTTTTCATCATCAAGTCCCACATCGGCAAGTTCAAGTTGGCATTGAGTGTGCTTGACTTAAGTAATTTAAGAAACATCAATTTACTTTCATCACCTGCTTTATTTAATTCCAATGAAAATTCACCTACTTTATAAACCTTATCATTCAATTGGTATTCGAATGCAACCGCAAGTACGTCACTTTGATCCAATGTTTGATTTAAGGAGATATAACCCAATTGTTTATTTAACTTATAGTCTTTACCTTCTTCAAGTAAACGCGCCGTTTTTACAATTTCATAGTCTACTGTGTTTTGATAGTTACCATTTTTCAAATACACATCGCCTAAATCAACAGAGCGCAACTCATTATTGCTACCATTGATGAATTCACTGAGGCCATTGTTTTCTATATTTACAGGTAAAGATCCAGTTGTCTTTCTAATATTTGGATTATGAGGATTAGCTTCGCCCAGATCTGCGAATGCTAAGAAATTCCTTACGTTTTTCGTAGAACTATTCCTATTCGTTACGTAAACTTCACACCTAATGATTTGAAATGAAGAATTCACTTGTCCATTTCTGAAAGCACCTTCATATTGATCTCTAAAAAACTGAGCTAAGAAAAAGTGTCTGTTTTCTTCATATTTATCACACTGTATTTCAACATCTTTACCAGTGGCACTCCCCACAGCACCTGCATTACTAGGAATATTTATGCTTTCATTCTTGCCTCTTTGGTTGGCTATTACCGTGGTAACCTTGAGTTTTCCAAACTGCATTTGGGTCTTGATACCAAAAAGATTTTGTGCACCTTGGATCAAACTTGAAGTGGATGGCATACTCACATTACCAGCCTCTATGGTCTTGATAATATCATGATCCATACCTTTGTAGGACAGCTTAATATTGTTGTCGAAATCAAAAGCTGCTTTGGTATCCCAGTTGATCGCCACCGTAAGCTTTTCCCCAATCTTGCCCTGAAGGTTCAAGGCAATAGATTGATTAAACAAGAATCCTCCAGTTCTTTGTTGGCGTACAGGTAAAGAAGGGTTATCAATACGTTGCCATTGCCCGCCAAAATCTAGGGTAACGTTTCCATTAGGTTTAATATCAATATAGTTACCTCCAAAAATCCTATCAAACTTTGGACTTACATAAATAGGAGGTATTAACCTCCGGGAACTCGTGTCAACTGAATTTTTAACACCTTCGTTTATCGAGTTTTGTTTCCAGTATTTTTTTACTTCCTGTTGTTTTTTATAACGTTCATATTGCTCAAAAGTCATGCGTGTAGGAGGTCTGTAGTCTACGTCTCCTATTTTTTCACGAATGATATAGTGTCGCCCGTCTTCGGAGAGCTCTACAGTACGAACCACCTTGCTTGGATCTGGCAATATAAGTGGTGAAGAATTAGAACCTGACCCAAACTGATCTCCAGTACGATCGCTATAATTATAATTGGGTTTGGTAGAAGGCTTGTATTTCTCCGATTTGGTAGTATCAGTTTGGCCATAAGCCCATCCTGATATCGCCAAGATAAGAATCACAATATTTCTGGTATGTAGGTTATATTTGAAAAATGTCAACAATTTGTTCAATATTATCTCAGTGCTTGTTTAATTAATTCCTCCAAGGTAATATCCCCACCTTTGGCCTTAAAAATACTATCAATGTTCTTTTCGGCTGCGGCCTTAGGAATACCCAAAGTCTGTAAAGCTATTAACGCTTCAGATTTTATTTTATTGTGTGAAGATGAAATTAAATTTGAAAAATCTGCAGATGGGTTACTTTTTTTGATTTTATCTTTGAGTTCTAATACCAAACGCTGAGCCGTTTTGGTACCAATTCCTTTAATAGACTGTATGGTACGTAGGTCTTCCGTAACTATAGCCCTCTCCAATTCTAGAGACGACAAGGAAGATAAAACCATGATCGCAGTATTGGCTCCTACCCCCGATACCGAGATTAATAGTAAAAAAGTTTGTTTTTCATCATATTCTGCAAACCCATATAATGCCTCCGTATCGTTTTGAATAGAAAAATGCCTATGCACCCAAACTTTAGCCTCTTTCAAATCCTTGAGTATGGTATAAGTTTGCAATGAAATCTTCATACCATACCCAAGACCATGAGTCTCTACAATAACATAAGTGGGATCTATGTAGGTTATCGTGCCTTTAACGTATGCTATCATATTTTAAGAATTTACCTCAAGCACAACACAACGGTTGTTCCTAATATCTTCTTCAATAGATTTGAATTTGACATCTTTTTTAATGGTACCATCCATATACTGCACGGTAACTTTATCGTTTCTGTTGGCTATCTTTTGAGAAATCAGTGGCGACTGCTTTGGTTTCTCCTGTACTGCAACTTCAGAAGGACCACTCAAACTTTCATGAAAGTCCTCTTTTTGTTCATGATACACTTGTTTTGCAAGTTTTGTTTGAACGTTACTTACCGGCAAAGGTGCCTCCTCTACAGGAATATCTGCTTTCATCAAGAAAGAAATCACCCCAGTATTGATCTTGTCAATTGAAGTTTTGAATAAGTTAAAAGCTTCGATCTTATAGATCAACAATGGATCCTTTTGTTCGTAAACAGCATTCTGCACAGACTGCTTCAAGTCATCCATCTGACGCAAGTGCTCTTTCCAGATTTCGTCAATAATCGCCAAAGTAATGGATTTTTCCATATCCTTGATAAATTCTTGACCTTGCGTTTCTATGTTTTGCTTTAGTGAAGTATATAAACCTAGGTGTTTAATTCCATCTGTCAAGTTTACACCAACGTTCTCTACCCTACCTCCTGTTTGTACATCAATCTTGTGGAACTCAGAGGAAAGTAGCGTAGCCATATTAGCTTTCTTATCTGAGTATTGTTGTAGCGCTTCTCTATACAACAAGTTCGAAATGTCATTCTGAGTTTTTGAATCAAAATCTTGCTCAGAAGTATGGGTATTAAAGCCTAAGAGACTGATGGTCTCAATGGTGAAGGTCTCGTAACTTTTTCTGAGTTTAGACATTTCAGCGATCATGTCACACACTTCAAAAAGCATGTTAATAATATCAATAGAAAGCCTTTCTCCTAATAATGCATTTCTTCTTCTTTTGTATACCACTTCTCTTTGTGAGTTCATGACATCGTCATACTCCAAAAGACGTTTTCTATAACCAAAGTTGTTATTCTCCACTCTTTTCTGAGCATTCTCGATCTGCTTGGTGATCATCGGACTTTGAATCGCTTCTCCATCCTCCTTGTTCATACCCAATTTATCCAAAAGACCGATAACACGATCAGAACCATTGATACGCATCAACTCATCCTGCATAGATACAAAGAACTGTGAAGACCCTGGGTCACCTTGACGACCTGCACGACCTCTGAGCTGCCTATCTACCCTACGTGATTCATGTCTTTCGGTACCAATGATCGCCAAACCGCCTGCTGCTTTAGATTCTGGCGTAAGTTTGATGTCGGTACCCCTACCAGCCATGTTTGTTGCAATGGTCACCGCCTTAGGCTTACCAGCCTCTGCTACAATTTCTGCCTCTTTTTGGTGGTATTTAGCGTTCAATACCTGATGTTTGATGTTTCTCATCTTGAGCATACGACTCAACACTTCGGAGATCTCTACTGAGGTTGTACCCACCAAAACCGGTCTATTTTGCTCAGTCAATTGAACAATCTCATCCGCCACCGCGTTGAATTTCTCTTTGATGGTCAAGAATACCTTATCTTGATGATCTTTCCTTGATGTTTGCACATTGGTTGGTATTACCACCACATCTAATTTATAAATCTCGAAGAATTCCCCCGCTTCTGTTTCTGCTGTACCCGTCATACCCGAAAGCTTGTGGTACATCCTAAAGTAGTTTTGTAGGGTAATGGTAGCATACGTCTGCGTTCCATCTTCAATCTTCACATTCTCTTTGGCCTCAAGTGCTTGGTGAAGCCCATCAGAATACCTTCTGCCTTCCAACACACGACCTGTTTGCTCATCTACGATCTTCACCTTATTTTCTACAATAATGTAGTCCACCTCTTTCTCAAACATAGTGTATGCTTTGAGCAATTGTGAAATCGTATGGATCCTTTCAGACTTGATCCC
The DNA here is from genome assembly GCA_945957555.1 of uncultured Cytophagales bacterium. Taxonomy (GTDB): domain Bacteria; phylum Bacteroidota; class Bacteroidia; order Cytophagales; family UBA9547; genus CAMFLX01. The sequence goes on along the minus strand of CAMFLX010000026.1, from coordinate 12,018 downwards.
GTACTCATTAATGAGTTTCTCGGTTTTTTCAAGTCTTTCTTGTTCGTTGAGCGACTTGTCTTGGTCTATCTTGGTTTTTTCAGTAGCCAAGTCTGGCAACATAAAAAAGTTATCGTCGTTGGTATATTGCGTCAAAAACGAAAAACCCTTTGTAGTGATGTCAATAGTATTATGCTTTTCTTCTATAGTAAAGAGTAAAGGGGCATCAGCCTTAGGCATTTCCTTTTTATTCTCTTGTAAATAGTTGTTTTGTGTTTTTTGCAAGATCGCCTTCATCCCTGGCTCACTTAAGAGCTTGATCAAAGGTTTACTCTTCGGAAGTCCCCTATACACCCTGAAAAGTGCCAAAGCAGCTTCCTCGTCTTTAGGATTTTGTTCCAAGCCTTTTTTAGCTTCCGTGAAAAATCCATTTATCAACTTCTTCTGTTCTTCAAAAAGCTGTACCACAAATGGCTTTAGCTCGGTAAACATGTGTTGATCGCCTCTTGGTACCGGACCAGAAATAATCAATGGTGTACGGGCGTCATCCACCAATACTGAATCGACCTCATCGACAATCGCATAGTGAAGCTTACGTTGCACCAGTTCGTCCACAGTACGACCCATGTTATCACGCAGGTAGTCAAAACCAAATTCGTTATTGGTACCGTAAGTGATGTCTGCAGCATAGGCATTTTTACGCGCCTCGCTGTTAGGCTCATGTTTATCTATACAATCTACAGTGAGACCATGAAACTCAAACAAAGGCGCATTCCATTCAGAGTCACGTTTGGCAAGGTAGTCGTTGACCGTTACCAAGTGTACACCATATCCTGCAAGTGCATTTAAGAACGATGGCAAGGTAGAAACGAGTGTTTTACCCTCACCTGTAGCCATCTCTGCAATTTTACCTTGGTGTAGCACCACACCACCGATGAGCTGTACATCGTAGTGAACCATGTTCCAAGTAAGCTCATTGCCCATAACTGACCAAGTATTTGACCAGATCGCCTTGTCACCTTGGATCACCACACTTGGTTTTCTGTCAGCTACGTTTTTGTCAAACTGATTGGCAGTAACTTCTAGTTTGCCATTATCTCTAAATCTACGCGCGGTTTCTTTTACGATCGCAAAAGCATCAGGCAATACCTCCAACAATACTTTTTCCAATTGCTCGTCTCTAAGTTTTACCTTAGCGTCGATCTCATTGAAAAGCTTATCTTTCTGAGCAAAAGAAACATTGGGCTGAATCGCCTCTGCTCTTATGCTATCAATTTCTTCGTTAATGGCTCTTAAATGCTCCCTGATTTTGACTTTCAAGTCTGCAGATCTTTGGCGTAACTCATCGTCAGAAATACTACTCAATGTAGCAAATACTTCTTTGATCTTATTTACATAAGGAGTTACCTCCTTGATATCTCTTTCGGATTTTGTACCAAAAATCTTGGCTAAGCCTTTGGTGATTACTTCTATCATATTGTTTTAAATTCAATCTTCCTCACTTTATGATATTTAAAGCAAGGGAATTCCAAAATTAATAAAAAATAAGAGATTAGCAGAATTATTTTAACAAGGTTATAGAGTTTCTCAACCTTTTTTATGAGTACTTAAATTGGATTAAATTACATTTGAGAAGCATTACTGACTTATTCTCCTAATTACATCAAACCTCCTAGAGATACCCATTACCTAATGCTTGTTCCACATTTCATTATTGAACAGGTATCTTCACCATCAAAATCACACCTGAGCTCCATTATATGTTGACATAAAATGTATAGATTTTATACTATTTTTGAAAATTAAGTTGCGGTAAAGCAGCTTACATTAAACAAACACTCTATGATACATCAACAAACTATTCGTCCGCAAAAGCTATTTTTTGCGAGCTGCGTGGCACTTCTTGCCACTTCTATGACATTTGCCATACGGGCCAATTTGATCGAGGAACTCGGCAACAACTTCAAGATTAATCCAACAGACATGGGACTGGTATTGGGTACGGCATTTTGGGGTTTTACGCTTTCCATGATGTTCGGTGGCTTCTTGTGCGATATACTAGGCATGAAAAAACTACTCATCATTGCGTTTATAGGCCATGTTTTGGGTATTGTCCTCACCATTTTTGCCAGTGGTTTTTGGTCTTTGTTTATTTCTACCTTATTCATTGGTATTGCCAACGGTATGGTTGAGGCGGCTTGTAATCCTTTGGTGGCGAGCCTTTATCCCAATGCCAAAACCGCCAAACTCAACCAACTACATGTGTGGTTCCCTGGAGGTATCGTCATCGGAGGCTTACTCGCTTTCGCCTTACAGTCAGTACATATCCCATGGCAATTTCAGGTGGCTTCTATTCTAGTACCTACGGCGCTGTACGGATTCCTTTTTGTAAACGAGACTTTTCCTGTTACCGAAAGGGTGAGTTCGGGCATCAGCACCGAAGCCATGGTCAAAGCTTGTACACGACCACTCTTTATCATCATGGTTTTCTGCATGCTACTCACCGCCGCTACCGAGCTAGGTACCAATCAGTGGATCACAGCACTGCTCAGCAATGTCGGTGTCCCGTCTATATTATTATTGGTATTTATCAACGGACTCATGGCCATAGGACGCTCGCTTGCGGGAGAAGTAGTCCACAAACTTTCCCCTTTGGGTATGTTGCTCTTTTCAGCTCTATTCTCTGCCATTGGTTTGAGTTTATTGGCGCACACATCAGGAGGGCTGAGCTTTGTAGCTGCGGCCATATTTGCTGTGGGTATCTGCTTCTTCTGGCCTACCATGTTGGGCTTTGTGTCTGAGTACCTCCCTAAAACAGGTGCACTGGGGCTCTCCATCATGGGTGGTGCAGGCATGCTTTCTGTATCGTTTATACTACCTTATATAGGGTATTTGTATGAGGCAAACACCATAGCCCAGCTTCCTGCAGGAACCCAGCTTAAGGCACTTCAAGCTGCTGCTGCAGGTACACAAGAATTTGTATTGCTCAAATCAGCCCAACTAGTAGCTGGCGCACAGACTTTACAATGGGTCGCGATCTTGCCTTGTGTGTTGATTGTTGTTTTTGGAGTGTTGTTTTTGAATAGGAAGCAGATTCAATCCTAAAAGAGTGGCGCAGCTTCCCAATATGAACCTCAACTTTCTTTGAGAAAGGGACTGGTTACGCCTTTTTACAGGCAGAGGATCTAGCTACTTCATCCAACTGAAAGCTGTTTACGGAGAACTCTTTACTCAATGAACCCTGTCCAAATCCGTAAACAGCGCCTTCTGGTCTTTGTATAATTTCACTGAAGGATTCAGCGAACATGCCTTTTGACAATATTGGTACGCCTCCCACATGAGTTTGCGCTGGTGGAAGTACACAGCAAGTACATAATTTTCTATGGATGAGTTCTTCGTATTTTTATAAAACTTTATAGAGCGCGACATCTCATTATACAAATCCTTTTCAGCGCCCTTTTTATCGAGCAATTTTACGCGCATTTCTGTACACTCCCCCTGTGCTGAGTCTTTTTCAATATGTCTTAGCGATATTTTTAACCCCTCTCTTTCATTCAAATATTTCTTTTCAGCCAGATCCAGCACCACAAATTCTTGGGTAGAGACAAGGGTATCAAAAAGGACCTCATCAAAAAAATTAAGAACCCTGAATTGTTCATGAATATCACTCCTATTCTTGTTTTTCCATTCTATGATATACCTACTTGGGAATAACCTTAAAGGATTTTCCGAAAAATTACACAAATGGTAGACATACCAATGATGCGATATACAACGATATACAGGCTTCTCCATGGGACCTTTAGGCACTACAAAATATTTGTCCTCCAAGAGGCTGTCTATTGTTAAAAAATCTTTAGGGATATTAGTCCAAATGTTTTTACAGAGATATTTTCCCTGTTTCAGCTCCAGCACTTGCCCACTTACATGTAACAAAGCGAGATATCCATTCTTACCTATATATAAGGAGTCTTCGTCTTCTACTTTAGACCCAAAGTACAAAGGTTTAGACACCTTTTGTTTTCTAGCGACATTAGCCCCTTCTGATACTAGGATTTTGTAACTCAGTCCCAAACAAACCTGCTGAAGGACTACTAATAAAGTGATATAACTAAGCTTTTTGATAGATGTATGTAACATTATGAAAAATTGAAGGCTCAAGTTAGGGAAAGATAAGCTATTAGGCAATATACTAGAGAATAGAAAAGATCAATACCATGAATAGTAGCAAATAATACATAAAAAGATGTACCATTTGATATATTTTTGTATTCATGTACGCTCACGGCTTCATTTACTTAGACAACAACGCCACCACACCACTTGACCCAAGAGTGCTTGAGGCTATGATGCCTTATTTAACTGATAACTTTGCCAATGCAGCAAGCACACATCATTTTGGACAAAAGGCCAATCTTGCCCTCAAAAAGGCACGAAAACAAGTGGCCGATTTACTAAACTGCGATTCCACAGAACTCATCTTCACTTCAGGAGCTACAGAAGCTATTAATTTGGCATTAAAGGGGCTGGTCTTGCATCCTAATAACACAAAAAAACACATTATAACAGTACAAACAGAACATAAAGCGGTTCTGGATACTTGTAAATACTTAGAAACCTTAGGGATTGAGATCACCTATTTGCCTGTAAACAGTGACGGTTTAATTGATTTGGACCTTTTGGATCAAAGCATTCGCCCTGATACTTTATTGGTAGCTATCATGTATGTAAACAATGAAACAGGTGTCATTCAAGATGTTCAAAAAATCAGTAAGATCATCAAGAATAAAGAAACCTTGTTTTTTTGTGATGCCACCCAAGCCCTTGGTAAAATCCCTATGGATGTATATGAATTAGGCATAGACCTATTGGCCTGTTCCGCTCATAAGTTTTATGGCCCCAAAGGTGCAGGCGCTTTGTATATCAACAGCGAAACCGTGGGTATCAGAAACCTACAGAGCTTTATACATGGAGGCGGACACGAAAGCGGCCTAAGAAGTGGCACTAGCAATATGCCCGCTCTTGTAGGTTTTGGAAAAGCTTGTGAACTCGCTAACCAAGAAATGGCACAAGATGCTGAAAGGATTCAAACATTGAGAAATCAACTAGAAACGAAGCTTTTGCAAATAGAGGGAGCTTTTATAAACGGACATAGTTCTCAAAGACTTTACAATACCCTAAATATCGGTTTCCCTGATTTTGACGCAAACGTCTTTATTGGGATGCACAAAACACTGGCAGTAAGCAATGGTTCCGCCTGTACCTCCGCTATAGTAGAAGCCTCACATGTGTTAAAGGCTATGGGTTTGACCGATGAACAGGCTTTTGGCAGCTTAAGGATTTCTTTGGGTAGATTTACCACACAAGAAGAGATTCAAAGCTTTACACAACAACTCAAAGCAGCACTTTGATAATGGACAAAAAACCATTAAATACTGAATGGCTTAATACCAAAGAAACCAAAAAAAGACTCAAACTCTCCGATTGCGAACTCATGCACCTACGCCTAGCAGGTAAAATAGAATTCAAGAAAATTGGGAATGGATATTTTTATAATACAATCAATGAATCCCAATGATATGATTATGGGTTAAATTACTAACATTTAAATCTTTATTCCATTTAGAAGCAAAGGCAAATGTATAGGCCTTCCAGTATCTTTCTGCTGCTCTATTAATCAACATTTTATATCCAGGCAGGTCTGTCATTTTTTTATGATTATCTCTCTTATAAAAATTATTTATAACAAAATCACAGGCAAGTATTAAATCTAGTGGCGGATGAATAATCCTAGGATTTGGCAACAATAATAAATTTCCAAAATATGATTCATTTTGTAATGCTAATGCTGTCATCTGGTCTCCCCCAAAATTTAAATGATATATTGGGTGACAATAATCACTTTTAGACGAATCAGCTCTATCTAAATGCCAGCTACACATTGCCGATTTTATATCATTTTCAGTAAAATATTCCGCTGCTATTTTAATTGAAACGCCTAGTGAGACAATAGGATCAAAAAGATCATCCTTTCCATCTCTTTCAGTCAATCTCATATTTAAGTGCACTTCAAATGTATTATTATCAAATGGTAAATTTTCTATTCCACTCGGTATGGAGTGTCTTTCCAATTCAATATTTCTAAAGATTAATGGTTCTGACTTTTCAATGCTATATTTTATAGTTCCATCAGTAGAATCAGATACATTAATTTTTGATAACAAGCCAGCATTTTTAACATTTTTGCCCCATTTATCTAAAAACCCCGAAAGAGATCTCAAGTCAGATTTAATGCTATTTGCTCTCATTTTATTCTAGTACTAGTATAATTAGCTTTTATCTTTTTTATTCTATCTTTCTCAATAGGATGTATTTTTGAAATATCTTCTCTAAGAGCCACATTTAGTGAGTAATACTCGTCCTCTACCCAAGGAGCTTGCAAATAATCAGAAGATGCTAATACTGCGTCTTCTAATGCTAAAGGACGATTGGTTTTTTTACATTTAACCCAAAAAAAGGAATTTTTATCATCCTTTGATACCTTATAAGAATCAAGATTCAAATTGAATCTTTCATTCAATAGCATTACCCTTTCATTGCCATTCAAAGAGCCTAACGACTTTTCAAAAGTTTTTTCCCAAAAAACATCTAGTTTAGACATCCACCATCTGTTCCAACCTTTAGAGAATACACCAGAATATTTGGTCGAATCAATTATTTCTAGTAACGAAGTCCAATCTTTATTCCTTCCACTTATTATGTCTATTCCTAATCTTGATGCCAAAAGGTACTCATCTATTAATATTCCAGTTGGCTTGATTACTGAATTCAATAAAAATCTTGCTAGCTCATGTGTTGGAGCCTCTTTATTATTTTCAAAAAAATCAATTATACGATAATCTATATCTTCCTTAGCTGTAGTATTAAGTAATCTTTCAATAGCTTTTTCTAACGATATGATTTTGTACCCATTTGCTAGATCTTCTAATTGGTTTATTACGACTGATTGCTCTGAATCAAACTGATCCTTTTCATATATAGCATCAAACAGATCATGGCCTGTAACTTCTTTGCAAAAGACCTCATTGAATCTATAGTTTGCAGAACATAAAACTATTGGAAAATCCTTTTTAAGCCGATCGTTTTCTATGATCAATCGCCTTAATTGCTGAGCTAAGGCCTCTACGTTATAATTAGCAATATCACCCTTTTGATTTTTATTATTTAAGCTCCAATCAAGTATTAGTCCATCAAATGAGTCTTGTTGTTCAATAATAAAAGAAACTTGATCATCCCATTTCTCATGCTGAAATGCGTTAACTTTTAACCTATCTTCAAAAATACTAAGCCCTTTAGCTGTTTCTGAAATAGTCGGCTTAGGATCGTCATCGAAATAATAATAATTAATAGCCATATTGTTCTAATATTTGAGTTGATGCCTCGGGTATTTCTATTTTAAAACAGGTTTTATAATCTACTTCTGGTTCTATAACTTCAATAATACCATTATAGGCTATTATTATATCTTTCACAATTTTTAACCCTAAACCAGTACCTGTAACTGATTCGTTTTTACTAGCATCAAATGATGCAGGTGTTGATGTCGTAAAAAACGCATCAAAAACGCGATCTCTATATTTAGAAGGAATTCCGTCCCCATTATCCATAAATTCTAAGTAAACTTTACCTTTTTCTTTACCACAAACTATCTTTATTTTACCCTCATTCGGTTGTGCACGATTTATTGCTTTTTTAGAGTTTGTGTATAAATTATATAAAATAGATGCCCACTCCGAAGGGTGCATTGGGCATGTAAATAAATCATAACCATAATGTTCTTCTATTAAATTTATTGAGCTACCAGTTAATTCATATTTAATAATTTCTTTAAATTCGTCAACCAATTTGAGAATATTAAGTGGTTGTTTGTCTCGATTAACATTTTGACTAATTGTATGATCTAAATAAGAAGTATATGTTTTAAACCTATTGAAATTTTCCTTAAGGTTAAGTAACGACTCCTTTGCTTGTTTAGAAATGTCTTGATGTATTAGAAAGTTAATACTGCCATTAAAAGACGGTATAAACTGTCTTATTTCATGAGTAAATTCTGCAATGTTGAGACCTATACCTGCTAAAACCCTTAACATTTCACTTTCTTCTAATTGATAAATTGCATCATCAATAATCGAATTTTTTTCTTCATCTGTCCCTTTAAGATCTTCTAGTTTTTGCTTAGTAGTCCTCGTATCATTTTTGTTGAACTTTTTTCGAGAATCTTCACCTTCCTTTTTCTTTTGTTTTTCACTAAATCGAGAAGAATTTATTCTTAAAGTAGCCTGTCGAAGAGCATTGTTAACAAACAATGATAATTGTCTAAATGCAACATTTTCAATAAGACCTTCTCGACTTGAAGTTTCTTCGAAAACTTCACCACTCTTATCAACTATTTCTACAAATCCAAAAAAATTTATATTGCTAAAAGGTACATAAGCGTTATCAGATGTTTTAAGTGACGTCTTCTCAATATTTACCCAGTCATTACCCACTTCACCATATGGTAAAACTCTGAAACCATTCCTATAAAGCTTGATTCCCGAATGTTCATTGGATAAGCTTTCAATACGGTTATATTCCATTTTTGGCAAGAACCCTTCATACCAATCATAATTATAAATGAAATAATAAACTTTAAAATGAACATCTTTTAAAAAAGAGAAATCTCCATCTACGATTATTGAATCATTAATATTAAAACGTTCACTAACAACCTCACACAGCCCTTTTCCATCAATTAGATATCCCTCAATTACTCCTATTGCATGATCAAATACTAATCTATCCAAATTTGCAATGGCATGTGTCTCACCATTAGATGATTTTAGACAATTTACATTGAAATACCCAATTGAATCTTTCGATGCTATATTAAGCTGAACACTTTGATTAGATAAAAAATCAGGTTGTAATAAATCTAATACATATCTAAAAACTCTTTTTATTTGAGGTTCACTCCAAGGCTCACGTAAGCCATCTATGAAAAGCTTTGTACCATTTATAAAATCAACATCTATTTCAATTACAGGATTATAAATGCTATCTAATTCGACATCAGTTTTATATTTATCCCATTCAACATCTAATTTTAAGGCTTTGGGAGAATCTTTAGTTTTTGAAATTATTGTTAATCTATCTCCTAATCTTTGAGTAGCAAACCTTCCGATTCCCTTTTTCCCTGCCCTTTGTCTTTTATAAATTGGCGATACGGGATTATGTATTTTATCTGAGGATGATAGACGCATGAACCCATTAATTAACTCAAAAAGGTTCATTCCTAAACCATCATCAGTTATTATTAATGTCCCCCCTTCTTTGTCTGTATTTATGAAATTTAAAATTACATTATTAGCGTCAGCATCATACGAGTTTTTAACCAGTTCTGAAACTGCAGTTTCTGCTCTCCCAACAAGTTCTTTTCCTAACCTATTAATTATACCAGCATCTACAGAAAAACGAACACCGCCTGTTATATCTAGGTTTTTTTCGTCCATAATATTTCACATCAGTTTTTATATAAAGCAACTAGCACATCCCTCATCCGCTGCTTCGCTAAGGATGTCTAGCATATAGGCAGATTCGGGTTTGCGTTTGCGTTCGGTTCTTTTGATATATTCTTCTTTAATCGCCTTTATTCTTTCGGGTTGGATCAAATCAACCAGAGACTCTTCTTGATTCCAAGTATAGCCATCTTTTTCATACTCCATGGCTTGAGCAAATAGATCGGGGTTTTGCTCGTACAACCATACCCATTCAATTTTTTGTTGATAGAAACAGAAAAAACAACCTGAGCGGCTTCTCGCATACGTACCCGTTTTACCATTGCTTTCAAATTCTATCTCTTTGTAGTAAGCTGGCACCCCAACACCACTGGTTTCCAGGATTTCAAAAATATCCCTTTTGACCAGAATGTCTTCGTTTTCCACCAAGGGGAAATAGGTCTCTGAAGCCAAAGGATAAGCCGTACTTTTGAGATAGGCAAAAACCAATCTATTGAACCCTTTAGTATCTAAGTCCAACAGTTGATTGAGCTTTTGGCTTTGTTTATAAGAAGCACTGAGAGGTGTAGCCAAAATCTCTTGGTAGCGTTTAGCCTTATCATCATTAGCTACCACTTCAAACAAATCCATCAAGATCGGAATATTCGCATTTGCCAAGACCTTGGCAATCACATCTTCACTCCAAATATTTTTCCTAAAAGGAAAAATCGATTGGATGTTACTTTTTTTAGAGATATAGCCGTCCCTGTCTTCATCCCCTCTGATGCCTACATAAGAAATCACCAAATCATCCCCTACAAACTTTTCAAAAGGGATGATCTTCAGTTTTTGAGTGCACCACCTAGCATTGGAAGAAGGCAAAAAACCACCATATACCTTAAGGAAATGATCAAAAGGTTTCTCGTTCTCACCATCAGTAGCAGCAATTTTAATGATTTTCTTTCCTAGATAAATCTCAAGATTTTCAATAAGCTTATAGGTATCATCAAGCTCTTTACCTGTATCAGAAGTGTAGTATTCTATATCTAAATCGGGGTAATGATTCTTCATATAGATCGCTAAGGCCGCGCTGTCCTTCCCTCCAGAAATCCCCAAAACATGTCGTACCTTAGTCATTTTTCAACAGGTGCTTTAATAAATCAGTTAATGCTGCAAGATTCAGTGTCTTATCTGTCGAAAGCTGTGTTTTCATACCTTCGACCAATGTTTGCACTTCTTTCTGTTTGCTCTTCGGCCAACGAATTGTCTTCTTGTTGATTCCATCGATAAATGATCCAATCTCCAAGTTTGTAACTTCTTCGGTCTCTTCCGAATAATCTAATTTAGAAATATTTGTGAGACTATCCAAATCCATGATCATGGTTTTGAATTTATCATAAAGTATGATCTCATCTTCGTCACTCTTCATATTCTGCAAAGAAGTGCCAATAAATACCTGAGCTATTGAGTTAATCCAAGCACCACGATCGTCTATTTGGGAATCCAAACGTTGAATAAAGGTTTTTTGAGCTGGCAAGAGCAAATGTTTCTTAGTTTTTGTAAATCTGTTTTGCAGTCTTTGTTTATATACTTCAAAAGGTACCTCAGCTCCTATCAATTCATTTAAGATGAACAGTTCTACTCTATTCACCAGTTCATCATAACATGTTCGCAGTTCACGAATAGCCTCTCTCAAATGACTGGTGTAGAGCTGTAGGTCTTCTTGCGAACTCTGTAATCGATGCAGATTATATCCTAAAGCCAAAGGGAAATCCTCAAAAAAAGTCTGCTCTGGATCTTTAGATTTAGAAATCGCCATTCTCACACTCATCGCCTCTTTACTTAGTCTCTTCGTATGTTTAGAGTACTCTGGCAAACCTCTGTAAAAAGTCAGAAAAGGTTTAATCGTTTCTATAAAAGACTGATTGGTAAAGTTCTCAGTAGTATCTTGATTTAAAAACTGTCTATAACTGTTAAAAATATCGAGCTTTACACCTTCTACAGCAAACGTTTTGATTTCATACTCGTCAGGGTATTTAAGCATAAGCTCCATGGTCTCATCACCCAATGCTGGTATGTAGCCATTGGGGCCAAAGAGCGCAAAATCATCGCGATGAACAAACAAGAAACTGGGAATCCAAAATTCGATCAATCCTAGCTTGAGCTTAAATGGTCTTTTACTCAATATATCATTGAGCTCAGTGATTTTCCTTCTTGACGATTTGGCACTTTCCAAAAAAGCTAAGGAAACTTGCCAAAGTGCTTGAAATTGATTTTGGTTATTCACTCTAATGGCATCTAACAAGTCAATGCCATTACTTTTGAACAAAGCCCAATAAATAGTCTTTTCAGGAGGAAACTTGTCAGTGGGAAAATTCAAATCTGGCTTATCCCAATGGTCTGTCAGTGCCTTGAAGAAATCTTTCTTTGCTTTGTAAATCTGAGAAGACATCTTATGTTTATTGACCAATTCATTGGTAAAAATGGGTGCTTGGTAGTAAAC
>CAMFLX010000025.1 GCA_945957555.1 uncultured Cytophagales bacterium | reverse complement strand
ACATATGCCTTATTCGTAAGTATATCAGAATAATAAGGATGTTTAGTCAAATTATTCTTTTTATACACAGCCATTGCCTTTTCAATATCCGCCAAAGTCTTTTCAGGATCGTTGTTCAAAAGAAACTCACTTGTAGCCAAATTATCTAACGCATCCGCTGTTTTTATATGGTTATCTCCTAGCTTTTCTTTTCTTATTTTATAAATCTTGGAAGCTACATCATTGGCCCTTCTAAAATCACCAATACTTGTAAACAGATCCTTTTGTAAGCTTAAAGTACTTGCATATTTCAATGACTTCTCTCCATATACTGTTTTTGATATAGCCAAAGACCTATTAACACACTCTTCTGCTTCAGGGTACTTTCCTTCAATAAGATTTACCTTTGCTAATGAATTGTAAGAGTCCAACAGGCTTTTACTCTCATTTCCAAAAAGTTTGGTTTTGAAGGCGATATTATCCACTAATAATTCCTCTGCTTTGTTAAACTTGCTAAATTCTATCAAAAGACTAGCTTGTTCATCAAGAGAATTACCCATTACCAAATCTGTATCATATTTTGATTTTTTCGCATATTTCTTAGCGACACCAATACTTTTCTTTGCCTCCTGCAATCGGCCAATATTAAGATAGAACTTAGCTAGATCCAAATAAGCAACAGAATTCAACAATTTGGAATTTGATGTCTGTTTGTTAATTAAAGTTATGGATTTATGTACTAAACTTTCTGCCTTGGCATAATCACCATTCAGTAAGTATGCTTCGGAGAGATTTTCATAGACTTTAATCTTGTTTTCATAAGAAGAATCATTGTTTGCAATCCTCTGTGCTTGTTCCAAAATTTCTACTTCCTTTGCAAACGCATCAGCTTCTCTATATGAAATAGATTTAATGATTAAATTATCACAAGTAGTTTTATGACTCTCGGAATAATTAGGTACTATAACTTTTTCATAGTCCTCTTCAAGTATTTTCGCAGCTCTATCTAGCTCATTACTATATAACAATAGAAATTCTGCCAATTCCATTTTTGCCTGAGAGTATTCTGGACTATTTTCTCCAAATAGTTTCTTTTTAAGCGTTAAGTATCGCTTTAAAGTATCTGTTGCTTCATTGTACCTGTGAGTTTTAATATTGGAAATATATTGCGTATTTATAATATCAAGAACCCATGGATTTGTGGTTTCATAACCGATACCTAATTCTTTACTCGTCTTTTGCTGAAGATTATAAGCCTTTTCATACGAATTATGAAATTGCAACCTCTGTATTTCCAAAAGTCTACTTTTATATTTAAGGGGGTTAGAATCATCAAATCTACGCATCGCATACTCATATTTAGATTTGTTCCTTAAAAAATTTAAATCCTTGTTACTACTTGCGTAATATTCCGCAATCTTTGCTCTCATTGCCAACTTAATAAGCGACTTCTTGTTCTTTTTAAAGAAAAAAGACTTTCTTAATTCCCTTATAGCCTTCCATGAATCGCCCTGTTCCTCCATAGAAAGCGACTTAAAATACAAAGTTTTATAGTAGTTATTATAATCTACCCCCTTGTTAGATTTAATTGTTTTCTGAGCAGTCAAAAAGACCTTTTGCGCATCTGTATAATTCCCATACTGATACAAAAAAATACCTTTTGCTAATAAATATTGATTATAGAGTTCAGCCTGCACCTTATCAGTTTTCTGCTCCTTATACGACTCAAAATAAGTACCATATTTATCTAAAAGATTCTTAGCCTCAATATTATATCCTCCTAAAGCATTAGTTTCTATTTGCTTACATATAACAAATAAAGAGTTGAGTTTTAAAGACTCATCGGAAACATTTACCAATGATGCGGTTTTAGCCAAAATTTGCCTACACAAATCTATTCTACTTACTTTCAACAAATTATTGACAACGAAAGAGATGGCACTTAGCGATTTATTAGGATCTTTAGAATCTATTTTTTCCAAACAGGACTTTATAGTTTCTGTACTTTTTGATATCTCGTTTTCATCATTTTCTATTGTCGCAAATACTGTTTGTATCGAAGCCAATTTCATCAAATATATAGCCTCACTTGGAATAGTAAATGACTTTAGCTCCTTTTCTAACCTTTTGTAATTTCCGTTTGTTAGACTTTCATTGAGTTTATCTAAACTGGTATTTTGAGCAAAAATATAGTTAGAAACCCCTAATAACATCAAGATTAAAAACCTTTTTGAATTCATTATGTGGACTTTAGCTGTCAAAGATATAAGAATTATTTAATAGAATAATAAAAAAGGCAGGCCCAACCTACTATAAATAAAAATCCTCCAACTGGAGTGATTGCCCCAAGCCATTTAATATTTGTAATTGCCAAGATGTAAAGAGAACCGGAAAAGATGAGTATCCCTGCTATAAAACTCCAACCTGCCCAGCTCAAATATCTATCATCTCCAGAGATCTTAACGAGTATAGATACAATTAGCAATGCCAAAGTGTGATAAAAATGATATTTGACAGCTGTTTCAAAAGTATCGAGCCTCCCGTTACCTTCCAATATTTTAGATAACCCATGTGCACCAAAAGCACCAATACCAACAGCCACTACTCCCAGTGTAGAAGCAATGGTCATAAAAATTTGATTCATATTCCTATCGTTTCCCAAAAATAGCCGTTCCTACTCGGATCATTGTACTTCCTTCCGCCAAAGCCAATTCATAGTCGCTACTCATACCCATTGATAGTTCCTCCATACGTACATTTACAATTTTAAACTGCGCCTTAATACGATCGAAGATCCTTCTAAGATTATTAAATTCTGAGCCTATTTTATTGAGATTGTCCGTAAAAGTTGCCATACCCATAAGTCCAACTATATTGACATGCTGTAATTTCCCGATTTCATTATTGCTCAATAGGTCTATCAATTCGTCCTCAGAAAATCCAAACTTGGTTTTCTCATCAGCAATATGCACTTGGAGCAAACAAGCAACACATCTTCCTATCTTACTCGCCTGTTTATTTACCTCTAAAAGCAACTCCCAACTATCTATAGAATGAATGAGAGCGACAAAGCCTACTATGTATTTTGCTTTATTCTTTTGTAAATGTCCAATCAAATGCCATTCAATATCTTTGGGTAATAACTCATACTTTTCTACGAGCTCTTGAACCCTGTTCTCCCCAAAAATCTTTTGCCCTAAATAATATGCTGCTTGAATTGATTCTACAGGATGTGTCTTTGAGACAGCTATTAATTTGGCATTATGAAGATTCGTAACTTTAGTATAAAACTCAAGATTCTCTTGAAGACTCATATCTTATAACTAACTTGTGATAATCACCTCAGAAAAAGTCCCCTTATGCAATGCATAAAATTCCGGCTTGAGGACCGACCTTTTACCCATATACTTTTTATATGTCTCATCAAAATTTGTTCTTGAATTCACCGCTTCATCATATTTCCCCAATAAAGCCATGTTCAATTCACAAATCTCCCTAATTGGATTATATGGTTGTGAATGAGCAGTTATATAATCACAAAAATTGTTATTAATCAAATATGATGTAAAAATGGGACTAGATGATCGATTGATCAAATACCGTAAAGCACATATCTTGGCCATCGAACTATCATTAAAATCGTCATATACACAAGCTACTTCACCTGCCACAAGATTGAGTTTACTCATTACATCAATACAAGCATCAACTTTATTGACAACTTTTTGATACACAAAATTAAAATTCTCTCTATTGGCTAGCTTAACAGAATTATCATTAGCCTCCCCAGTAATAATGATCACAGCAGGTATTTCACCATAATGAAGATAATATGAATATCGCATTAAGTTAATACCACTAATGTCAGGCTCAGAAAAGGTACTTGGAGAACTCACTCCTTTAGAACCTGCATTAAACACCCCATCCCAGTCAAATACAAAAGCTTTTATCTTGGGCAATCTCTCGATTAACTCAGTATATGGTGTGATAAAAGTAGCACCTAAATCTTTATATAAGTCTACAACTTGCTTCTTGTTATTGATATCCTTCAAAAATTTCATCGTCTCACTGTCAAAAAACTATACCTCAAAATAACATGGAATGACATTCAAAGATATTAAAAAAGGATTAGAAACTGAATACTAAAAAACTTTCTTTAATATAGTAATGCTATAAATTTAAGCCCTATTATCAAAAATATTTTAAAATCGAATTCAAACATGAGAATCAAACACTCTTCCCTCGCCTACTCTTTCCCTCTTTCAAAAAGAAGTCTAAAGAAAAATCAGATACATGGCCGATATGGCGGAGAATATAAAAATACTCCAGATGAATACAGCTAAATTTCTCTCAAACTTAATTTCACTATTCCTCTCTGGAATCACCTTGATTTCCTTTTCTTTATTGTGTGAAACTATATGTATGAGCACATACACTACAATTAGAATCACCCAAGTGATTCCAACCTTGTCTAAGAGCGACCAACTCGAATCCAGGTATTTAAGGCATAGTTGGTAAACAATTGGGTTTAACAACAAAATGATATTTGCTGAGATCGCGGGAGATCTCTTCCCTAAAACACCTAGTGAAAATAGAATTACGAGTGCGGGCGCAATATATCCCCAGAACTTTTGAATTAATTCGTAGAAATCTTCACCTCCAGTATTGGTCAGGAACGAAGCACGAATACAAGCAAATATTAACAATACTACTGCCATTATACGGCCAGTATTGACAAGTTTAGTATCACTTGCTTTCTTGTCAATAAATCGTTGAAAAATATCAAGCGTAAATATAGACGATGCGGCATGAACCTGTGAATGTAATGTACTGATTGCTGCACCTATCAAAATTGTCAAAAAGAATCCTTTTAATCCATCAGGAATCAGATAATTAATCAAATTGAGAAAAACCTTGTCACTATGATCCAAAAATTGTGCTCCAAAAAAATCATATCCCATGATTCCGGGAATTATAATCAAGAATGGGATAACTAATTTAATGGTAGCTGCAAATAAGATCCCCTTTTGCCCCTCCGATAGTGTTTTTGACGCCAAAGAATGTTGAACAATAAATTGATTTGCACACCAATAATTATAATGTAATACCCATAAACCTCCCAAAAACACATTTGTCCATGGCAATCTTGTATCATTAGCAGGTAAAAGACTCGTTAACTTCTCAGGATTTAGTTTAACAAACTCTCCCATACCGCCTACCTTAATTAGCCCCAAAAGCGTAATCGTAGCTCCTCCCAAGAGAATGAATATCCCAAAGATTATATTTGCTTTAACTACCGTGTTCAATCCCCCTAATACAGAAAAAACACCAGAAACGATACCTATAAATAATATAAACATAAAAATGTTAATATTAAAGATCCCATTAAGGGTTACGGCAGCCAGATAAATTACAGAAGGGAGCAAGACCCATGTATAAATCACTACCACTACGATGGCCATAAGTAACCTTGTCGTCTGATTATATCTATACTCTAAATATTCTGGAAGTGTGCGTATTCCTGCCCTAAGAAACTTAGGTAATATCACTAGGGCTACAAATATCATCACCAGACTAGCTGTCCATTCATAACTGGCATAAGCAAGCCCTACTTTGTACCCATCACCCGCTTGAGCAACAAAATGCTCAGTGGAAATATTTGAAGCAATAATTGTGATACCAATTACCGGCCAAGTAAGAGTTTTATCTGCAAAGAAATATTCCTCAACAGTGAAAGCTTTTTTTGTAGATCGCAAAGAAAAATACCCAACGCCTACAACAAACAAGACCAATATTAATAAATCAGTAGAAAAAAGTGTTGGCATCTACGTTTTTTAGAAAAATAATACGAAAATTGCATACTTTAGTTTTGTATTATTCAAAATAACATATAAAAATTGGAAAAATCACTCAATAATAAAAAAACTATTCAAGCGTGGTGTATGTACGATTGGGCAAACTCAGCTTATAATCTCACTATCACCACAGCAATTTTTCCAGGATATTTCGAATTTGTATCAAATGAGGCATTTCCCTCACAAAAAGTACCACTCCTTGGCTTCGAATTAGAAACAGGAACACTTTTTTCTTTTCTACTTTCAGTCTCCTTTTTAAGTATAATATTCGTAAACCTTTTACTTGCTGGCATATCAGACGTCTATGATACAAAAAAATCATTCTTAAAATTCTTTTCTACTTTAGGAAGCATAGCTTGTTGTCTTTTATATTTTTTTGACAAAAATCACTATTATATAGGT
This sequence comes from uncultured Cytophagales bacterium, assembly GCA_945957555.1. Taxonomy (GTDB): domain Bacteria; phylum Bacteroidota; class Bacteroidia; order Cytophagales; family UBA9547; genus CAMFLX01. Next base: position 34,081 of record CAMFLX010000025.1, on the reverse strand, counting down.
TGTTTTGTGTTCATTATGGCTACTATTGGTTATGCTGGCAGCCTTGCTTACTACAATTCCTACCTTCCACAAATCGTATCACCTCGACTGCAAGATAAGGTAAGTGCTATGGGATATTCTTATGGCTTTGTGGGGAGTGTAATATTACTCATTACTAACCTAGCAATTATTATATTTCATGAAAAACTAGGTTTAGAAAAAACAATGTCCATAAAAATCTCCTTTTTAATGGTAGGTATTTGGTGGTTCATATTTGCCTCATATTCATTTAGTAAGCTACCAATAGACCGACTTATCAAAAAAGATTCAAATCAAAATTTATTAACATTAGGCTTAAAAGACATTTTATATACAGCTAAAAACCTCAGAGCCAATAAAACCGTTATGTTATACATTATATCGTTTTTTCTATATTCAGCAGGAATCCAAACCATCATGTTTCTCGCTGGCATATTTGGGAGTAAAGAGCTTAAATTGAAAGAGGAAGAACTTATTCCAATTATACTTATTATACAACTTATCGCTGTAGTTGGAGCCATGCTACTAGCGAAATTATCAAAAAAAATTGGGAACATTACGACTTTGACTGTTTGCTGTGTTGTCTGGATTGGTATATGTATTGGGGCATATTTCACATCAAACTACAAAGAATTTTGTATCCTGGCGGTCATCGTTGGTTTTATGATGGGGGGAGTACAAAGTTTATCTAGATCAACATTTAGCAAGCTCCTTCCAGCCAATCTAACAAATACCTCTAGCTTTAGTTTTTATGAATTTATAGAGAAAATTTCCATAGTACTTGGTACCATGTCATTTGGTATTATTAATCAAATTACAGGAGGAATGCGCCAAAGTATTATTGCATTGATTATATACTTTTTGGCAAGTATCATTTCTTTTATAATTTTGATCAACTTTAATAGAAAAGCCTTATCAAAAAAATGAAAACAATTTCATTGATATGTTTATTAATCATTGGTAAAATATGCATGGCTCAAGGTTGTAGCGATGCTGGCTTTTGTACTATGGGCGCAATGAGACCCAACCAAAAATTTAGTGACAAATTAAATTTTAAAATCAGAACAATCGAATATACCAGCTATGCGGGAGTTACTGACTTTAAATTTAATAATTCAAAAATTTACGATTATTTTCTGTCACAAATCATTGATGCCAATATAGGAATTTCTAACAAAAGTACCATTCAAATCAAATTACCAATCAATACCACTATCGGCAATATCACCAATGTTACGGGCTTAAGCGATTTATCCCTAAGCGGGACAACAAATATAATGTCAAACAGAAAATGGAGTTTAAATACAACATTAGGCTTTAAAATACCACTGGGCCAACCTAATCGAAGCTCATCAGATGGTAAACCATTGCCTATGTATTACCAACCAACCTTGGGAACCTACGACGTTATTGCAGGATTATCTATAAGCAGCACCAAATGGCTCATAGCAACTGGTTTTCAAAGCCCACTAACTCATAACGAAAACAAATTCACATGGGCTCCTTGGAACAAAACGTCAGATAGCGCTAAGATAAATGTTTACCCTCGGTCAAACGCCCTTAAAAGAGGATATGATATCATGCTTAGAATTGAAAGGAATTTTCGATTTTCAAAATGGAATACCTATATTGGTCTACTACCAATATATAGATTAAAAAAAGACGAATTTTTAAACCCAAAATCGAACAAATACGAAACTGTTGAAGGTAGTAATGGCCTAGCAATGACACTTCTGATCGGTGGTGGTTACAAGATCACAATACACTCATGTATAAAGATATTGGTAGGAACAAGAGTAGTAAAAAGAAAAAATAACGCTGACGGACTATCTAGACTAGCGGTAACTTCAATAAGCTATGAATACACTTTTTAAAACCTCAAAAATAATTTTTCTGGTAATCTTCATTATCCAATCTTTAAATGCACAAACCAATAATCCAATAGAGAAAGCATCTGAGAAAATACAAATGGGCGAGTTTGAAGACGCTATAGTTTTACTCAATAAAAATACAGAAGAAAATAATGCTAAAGAACTACTTGTAGAAGCTTATGTGAAAACAGGTAAAATTGCAGACGCCGAAAAACTTATAGGTACCATCAAAAACGAAATTACTCAAAAGTTACTTATTTCACTTATATACCAATATACTGGACGTTATGATGAATCCCTAAAGAGTCTTTCAGAAATTAATGTTGAAAGCATTAAGGAAATAGACTTAAAATATTCAGTGATTAAGGCATTAGGTATCAATTATTGGCTAACAAACAATTTTAGTTTTGCGGAACATCTACTCAAAGATTACCATAACAATTATGCAAAACAGCATAAAGTTTGGGCATCGTCATGCAACAACTTAGGCTTGGTCTATTTACAAAACAGCCCCACTTTAGCAATTAATTATTTCCTAGAGGGCTTAAATAGCTATAAACTTACAAAAACCGACCTCACAAAAATATCGCTTAATAATAATCTGGCATTAGCCTATAAGACAACCAATAAAATTGATGAAGCCCTTAGTACCTTTGAAACCTCCTTACAATTTATTGATAACAATTTTAATAATACACCTATACAAGCTTATGTCTTAAACAACATTTCCCAGCTATATTCCGAGAAAAAAGATCTCATTAAATCCGTCGATTTTGCACTAAAAGGTAATTCAATTTTAAAAAAATACTACACAAAACCACATCCTGAAATTTCGTCGAGTGATAATCTACTCGCAAGCTATTATATCCATCAAAAAAAATATGTTGAAGCGGAAAAACACCTATGCTCTGCATATGAGAACAACACCACCGCTTTCGGTGAAAAAGCAGTTCAAAATTGTTTGCTGTTTCAAAAATTCAATAATATCATTAATAAACGACTCTTCGTAGAAAGTATGATATTAGAAGCAGAACTTAATGAAGCAATATACTATCACAAAAATCCTAAACTTAAACGTCTTAAAAATGCATTAAAAGTCTATCAAATAGCCGACAGCATCCTTTATGAAATAAGAAAAAACACCAAACTAGAAAATGACAAAATTGCACTAAACAAGGCAACAACCCAACTTTATGATAATGCTATAATAACTGCTTTGAAAATTTATGATTTTGGAACTAATAAGGAGCATTACTTTGAAATTGCTTATAATTTCACAGAGAAACGCAAGTCCAGTGTACTATTGGACGCTATTAACGATTCAAAATCAAAAAAGTTTGCCGGCATTCCCGACTCTATACTCAACAAAGAAATAGAACTAAAGTCAATGATATCGTTCTATGAACTCAATAAATCTCAAATTCCTAACGCAAACCATGAATTAGTAACACTATACAATAGGAACGCACTATTACTAAAGTTAATTGAGAAGACCTATCCCAAATATTTTGAACTAAAATATCAAAATTCAACAATTAAGACAAAAGAACTTCAGACAAAACTAAGCGCGGATCAAATTCTTATCAATTATCACATATCTGACATTAATCCTAATATTATTTGCTTTATAATAAGTAAATACAAAACAGAGGCTATTATTACTCCTAAAGACGAACTATTTGAGAAGCGATTGATTTCCTTAAGAAATGCTGTAAACTATAATGATTCAAAGTTACTTATCAAATCGATCAATTATCTTAACGACAAAATATTTAATTTCAAGATTAAAAAGAATGCACAACTCATCATCATACCAGACCCCAAACTCGGCAATATTCCTTTTGAAATTCTGACCCAAAAAGATACTAAAAAAGATACTACTTCCTTTGTTAGAATCAATTATATAATAAGACATCATGCGATATCCTATTATTATTCAAGTAATTTATTCTTACTACAATTCAACGAAGCAAAAACATACCCTAACAATGCACTCTTATGTAGTCCTGTTAATTACCAAAACGGTTTAGTGTCATTACCAGGGGCGGAAAAAGAAATTTACAATATCGACAGTATATTAACATCACAAAAAAATGAAACACAGAAGTTACTTTTTTCCGATGCCACTGAAGGAAACCTAAAGCACTTGCTTAACAAAAAATTTAAGTATGTCATGATTTCCTCACATGGTATAGTAGACGAAATGAGTCCAGAAAAATCTGAAATATTTCTAAATTCAGACAAAAAAGAAGATGGCAATCTATATGCCAATGAAATCTACAACCTCAACATAGACACAAGGCTCCTTCTCTTGCCTTGTTGCCAAACTGGACTCGGCAAAATCATTAAAGGGGAGGGCATCATGGGGCTCTCTAGAGCACTTATTTTTTCTGGGGTACAGACCATGATCTTATCCCTTTGGAACGTTTCAGATACATATTCTCAAGACATCACGAAGTTCTTTTTTACTTCACTACCTCTGTCTCACGAAAATATGGCCATATCATTACAAAAAAGTAAAATAAAACTACTAAAAAACAAAGAAAGTGCAAACCCTTATTTCTGGGCACCGTACATATTAATTGGTAAATAATTTTTTAAATATCAACAAAATGAAAAACGATCCAAATCAGTCACTATTGAGTCCCAAAAGAACTTTTCACCTAATGTACCACACCACAATGAAATCTTATAAATAATTTATAGTTCAAAAATATTTGTCATTTTATACTTTCATTTTATATTTGTGGACTTATGCCAATTTTAACGTCTATACAAGGAAGTTCTTTGCTGTCTGCTGATAGTGTGGTGACATTACTCACGCTTATTTTAGCTGAAATTGTGCTTGGTATAGACAATGTAATATTTGTCTCTATCATCACAGGTAAGCTACCTAAGGAAAATCAACCTCGAGCTCGGATCATCGGTTTAACACTCGCTCTGTTTTTCAGGATCCTATTACTATTAGGTATTACATTCTTAAAAAGTTTCAATGATAACGCCCTATTTATTATTGGAGGAAATGGCACTGTAGCAAATCCTGGATTTCATGTAACAGGAGAAACTCTTATACTCATATTAGGTGGAGCATTTTTGCTATTTAAAAGTATTTCAGAGATCATAGAGAGTTACCATATAAGCGAAGAACTTGACGAGAATGAACCTCAAGAATCCAAAGTAATCAGTATACCTGCTGCAATCATTCAAATCATTTTTATTGACATCGTATTTTCAATAGATTCGATCCTAGCAGCAGTATCACTAGCTGAAGACAAACCAGCTATAATGGTGGCTGCAGTTATAGTTTCTGTTGCCATTATGCTTGCATTCTCTGGCCCTATTAGTGACTTTGTCAATAAACAACCAACAATAAGGATGCTAGCATTGTGTTTCCTAGTCGTTGTGAGTGTAAAACTTATCTTAGATGCGTTTCACATAGATTTAGATAAAAATATGATCTATTTTGGACTAGGTTTCGCACTTACTGTAGAGATGCTTAATATGCTAATGCGACGAGTGCAGAAAAAACATAATGAACGGAAAACAGAAACCACATAATTTAAAATATTTAAAAGAGGCAATAGCCTCTTTTTTTTAAACAACAAATCAGCCTAGTAAAAGTCCTCGACTAGTATTTTTACCGAATAAAATTCCTCAACAAAACGATAATCAATAGAATATTTTTTTTTACGCCAGCATATAGCTATTTACTTTCAAATATTGAAGAGAATACATAATTTTACATCGGTTATATAATAATAAAACAAAGAGTATGCCTTATTTATTCACATCAGAATCGGTATCTGAAGGACATCCAGACAAAGTAGCTGACCAAATTTCAGATGCTATACTTGACGCAATGCTTGCGCAAGACCCACACTCAAGAGTAGCTTGTGAAACATTAGTTACAACTGGATTGGTTGTTGTAGCAGGAGAAATCACTACCAACGCCAAGGTCGATATCCAAGAGATTGTAAGAAAGAAAATAGAAGATATCGGATACAATTCAGACGAACTCATGTTCTCCGCTAAATCATGCGCAGTCATTAATGCACTCCATTCTCAGTCTCCAGATATTGCCCAAGGTGTTGACGAGGGTAAAGAGAAAGAACAAGGAGCAGGGGATCAAGGCATGATGTTTGGTTATGCAACTAATGAAACAGAAAACCTAATGCCACTGTCTCTAGAAATATCACACTTACTTGTGGGTGAACTCGCTAGGATAAGAAAAGAAGGTAAAAAGATGAAATATCTTAGACCTGATGCGAAATCACAAGTCACAGTTGAATACAACGACAAAAATCAACCCATTAGAATTGACACAATAGTTGTATCAACACAACATGATGAGTTTGTAAAACCAACTTCAGAAAAAGATAAAGACAAAAAAGCCGCAGAAAATACTATGCAAGAAAAAATTGCAGCCGATATTAAGGCTATATTGATTCCTGCAGTAAAAGCGAAACTCCCAACAAAGGTAAAAAACCTATTCAACGACCAGATCAAATACCATATTAATCCTACTGGAAAATTTATTATTGGTGGGCCACACGGAGATACAGGATTAACAGGACGTAAAATCATCGTAGACACATATGGAGGTGCTGGCGCACACGGAGGCGGTGCATTTTCAGGCAAAGACCCATCGAAGGTAGACCGTTCAGCAGCTTATGCAGCTAGACACTTGGCAAAGAACTTGGTATTAGCTGGGGTTTCAGAAAAAGCCTTAGTACAAGTATCATATGCTATCGGTGTAGCAGAGCCAGTGTCAATCAACGTTAACACCTACGGCACTGCTAAAGTTAAGATGACTGATGGTCAAATCTCTGACAAAATAGTAAAGCTTTATAAAAAAGAGTTTAAACCTAAACAAATCATAGACAGGTTTGAACTCAAATCACCGATTTATTCTCCAACAGCTGCATATGGACACGTAGGCAGAGCTAGTTATGAAGAAAAAGTAATTACAAACTACGTTAAAATTGAAAAAGAAGATAAGAAAACAAAAGAGGTAAGAAAAGAGTCCAAAGACAAATTCACATTCTTCCCTTGGGAAAAAGCTAATTGGGTGGATAATCTCAAAAAACAATTTGATATAAAATAACATTTAAAAAGGCTGTTTGAAACAGCCTTTTTTTTCGATAAGAAATATAAATTACATTTGTAATATGTTTACAAGTAATCGTCCTAGAAGGAACAGAAAAACAGCCGCAATAAGAGCTCTCTCTCAAGAAACGTATCTCCAAGTGAATAATTTCATATTTCCTGTATTTTTGATCAGCGGCACTCGCAAACGAGAACCTATCAAATCAATGCCAGGTATCGACAGACTGAGCTTAGACCTACTATTAAAAGAAATAGAATATTGCAAATCATTAGGCATTTCAACCTTCTGTATATTTCCGGCTATCGAAGATAGGCTGAAGGATAAATTTGCCACTGAAAGTTACAATACAAAAGGACTTTACCTTAATGCAATTAAGATTATCAAAAAAGAGTTCCCAGATATCTGCATTATGACGGATGTCGCTATGGATCCATATAGCTCGGATGGACATGATGGCTATGTAGAAAATGGCAAAATACTTAATGACAAAACTCTTGAAATTCTTGCCAAAATGTCTCTTGCACAAGCCGAGGCTGGTGCCGACATATTAGGCCCCTCAGACATGATGGACGGAAGGATAGGATACATCAGGGAAGCACTAGACGACCAAGGCCTTACGGATGTATCTATCATGTCTTATTGCGCAAAGTATGCAAGTGCATTCTATGGTCCATTCAGGGATGCGCTAGAGTCAGCGCCCAAATTTGGAGATAAAAAAACGTACCAAATGAATCCCGCTAACAAAAGAGAGGCGATCATAGAAGGTACATTAGATGAACTTGAAGGTGCCGATTTCCTAATGGTAAAACCAGCCCTCTCCTATTTGGATATTATTCATGTAATGAACGAAAACTTTAACTTGCCCATAGCTGCTTATAATGTGAGTGGTGAATATGCCATGATCAAAGCCGCTTCACAAAACGGGTGGTTAGACGGCAAAAAGGCAATGCATGAAAGCCTACTCAGCATAAAGCGTGCAGGTGCAAAAATAATCCTCACATACTTTGCCAAAGAGTATGCGGAAGATATCCACAATGGCATTGTCTATTAAATTGGTAATAAAAAAGGGTTCGTACAAGTACGAACCCTTTTTATTACCTTGTGATTATATTATTACTAGGTAATCTCCTGAAGTTCTCTTTCAAGTTCTTTAAGAACTATACCTTTCATATATACTCTACGCTTCAACATGTTAATCTTGGACAACATTGCTTTATCGGTAACTCTTCCAAAACCCCCATTTTCAACCTGAACTTTCCTATACTCTTCTTGATCTCTTCCCAACAAATATCTCATTTGTGAAATCTGGATCTTGTATTTTTCAACTTCAGGCTTTTCATCAAAGTTAGGGAACCTTCTTAGAATAGAAGCATACAAATGGCCATATTCATTAACTTTCTCACAAGCTTGTTTGAATCGCTCTTGTAACTCAACTTTTCTAGGTGTTGGAGGAGCACCTAGCTTTTTCCAAGCCTCCTGAAGTTTCTTAAGTTTGAATTCAGTAGTTGCAGGGTGATCAAATGCTAATGCTTCTGCATATTCACAACATTTATACCACTGACTGATATCAGCTTTTGGCCTTTTCTTAAATGCTTTTGATTTTTCATTGATCTCCTTCTTGATAGCTTTATACTCAACAAAAAGATCCATTCCTTTGTGACTTGGAACAACACCAACTTTCTTCCATTCATCAACTAACGGTTTTAGTGTGGAAGAATTAGCCTCTGAAAGCGTCTCATTCAAAACTCTAAGTTTCTCTATGATCTCCTTGTATTTAATGAGCCTAGCCTCAAATAAAACTTCTCTGTCTTCGAAGAATTTCCTTCTTCTCTCGTAGAAGTAATTGATCAACTCATTAAACTGAGTCTCTTGCTCTTCTTCAAATTCTTTAGCTACAGCACCAGTCTTGATCCATCTATCACGAATCTCCTTAACCCTAATGCTGGCTTCTTTCCATTCTAAGCTGTCTTTAACAGCCTCTAACTCTGCAATTAGCTCCTTCTTAGTATTTAGATTTTTCTCTCTATTTACTTCAATTAAGCCGTTAAGATAAGCTTCCGCTTCATCCAACTTCTTGTGTAATGGTTTAAAATCACCCAAGCCATCAAACTCTGACACATATTTTTTCATGTGCAAAAGTTTCATGAGGTATGATCCCTTGTTTTCCGATTTCTCGATCGCCTCGATAAGGTTTGCCACCTTAGATTCGACTAAACTAAACCTGTTTACAAAATAATTGAGAGATGTTTCCTCGCTTTCTTTGATTTCACCTATTTCTCTGTCTGGGAAATTTAAATAAGCTTTTAAGTACACCTTGCCGTTCGACACATAACCATACTGGTTGGCAATGTCCATAGATACAACTGACATAAATAATTATAATTTAAAATTTAGTGTTCAACACTTAAACATATATTGTAAATAGAAAGCAATAATACTTCAAATAAAGTTATTGCATCATCTGATTAAACACAAATATAACCAAAAAAATTTATGCTCCCAAAATAAATTGTATTCTTTCACTCAATAACCTGTCATATTTTGAATATTTATGTAAATAAAATTAAATTGCAACAATTAATAAAAAGTATGGAAAGTTTCAATATAAACCAATCAAAATTAGAAGACTACTCAGAAAGATTTGCACAAAAAGCATGTGACTCATTTTTCTCTATGTTCAAGTCTACCGTGATTGGCTCTGAAATCATGAAAATAACTCCTGTTGATCAGGTAAACTATTTTGTACTTTTCAATTTATTTGAAACATGGAAACAAGAAGTTGCAAAACTCGAAAGCCCTTATTTTGATTATTCAAAACCTGAGGTAAAGGAAGCATTGAGAAATTTCATGAATACAGTTTCTATGCATATCAATATCAAACGCGAAGATTTTGAACCCCTTCTTATTAAATCAGTTACATATACTATAAATCTCACTTTTTTGCCAAAACTATTTTTCGGAATTTTCCTAAGCAATCTCCCCGAAAAAGTCAGCATTGAACAAATGGTTTCATTTGAAAAGTATTTCAAAATCAATAAGGGACTTTATAGTGAAACCCTCGAAAGACTTAAAGGGACCAATAACGAAGAGGTTACAAAGGTACAATTATTAAATGCATTCGCTGAAGTATCTACCTATTATAAAGAGGATGAAAAGATTAAAGAAACGATGTTAAAAATATTAAATTCTGTTGTAACACTTAACATTGAAGATCTTTTACAAAAGGCTGACACGGGCACATTAGTAAAGCAAGAACCTGAAGAAACCCATATTGAAGAAAAAACTAAAGTCGAAGTTTCCGAATCAACTGAAACTCAAATCTCAGATCTTAAAAAAGATAGCTTCAAAAACAATCAAGGCCATTTGAGTAATAAAGTCGTAGATGCAAGATCTGCTATGACTATAAATCAAAGATTCATGTTTGTGGAGCAATTATTCAAGGGCGAAAAATGGGAGTTTGACAATGCATTGAATAGATTAGAAAACTGTACAGATTACGACTCTGCTATCAAAATGCTCCTGAGCGATTATGCAATGAAATATGAATGGGATACGGAGAATGAACAAGTGTCAGAACTCTTCGATTTTATTGGCAAAAAGTATTCTAATTAAAAGGTATAACCTGCTATTATCCTTGGAAAAGGAAGCGGACTAACCCTATAACCTGAAGATATCTCATCAATAATATTTGGACCCTTTTTGAATAAGTATACCATTGCCCCAAATCGCAAAAAAATACCAGGCTTTGTTCTGAACAAATTATAGCCAATATAAATATTATTCCAAGGGTGACCTCGCTCAAAAGTACCTCCAGGAAGATTTGATGGAGATGTTTTGGGGTTATTCCAGACATGATAAAAGCCCAACTCAAAATAAGAGACTCTCCCCTTTTTGTTTTTAGCCACTTTCTGAATATTAAACATTTCCCAAAACAATTCTTTACGGAACATCATGGTACCTCCTATTATATATTTTGCATGATTAAGCTCATCGGGCATTTGCAACATCTTTTTAATTCCAGTATTATTAGATCCATCACCAAAGATATAGGTACCTCCCAGTGTGGCATTGAAAGCCAAATACTTTGTCTTGAATAATATTCTATCGTAATTAACTGCATATAGAGTCGGATTACCTACGAGCTCTATATAGATAGAGTTCTTGACTATAGGCGGTACGGACAATACACTATCAGTCTGAGAAACCGCACAAAAAGCGACGCAAGAAAACACTAAAAAAAATAATCTCTTCATAACATTTTATATAAATACAAAAAAAAGGGGAAATGTAATTCCCCCTTTTCAAATTTATCTTATTTGATCTCTAAAAGCTCTTGATGATAAGATCGGAAAATACACCCGCTCCTATTATTACAACTACTAATAGTACTAATACAAAGTTGTAAACTATTGAATTATTATATACAAATGCATCATTTTCCTCGGCTTGCTTGAAATACATGGAAATAATAAGCTTAAAATAGTAGAAAATACCAATGATCGCATTAATTACTCCTACAATAGCTAGCCAGAGATAGTTGCTATCAACAGTAAGTTTAAGCACTGAAAATTTTGCAAAAAAACCAGAGGTAGGAGGTATCCCCGCCATAGAAATTAATGCAAGAGCTGCTACGAAGGCTAAGAAAGAGTTTTTCTTTGCAAAACCATTGAAGGTATCCATATTCTGAATACTACCCCTTTTTGATTCTATCGTCATCATAACCCCAAATAAAGCAAGAGATGACACTGAATAAGCCAAAGTATAGTAAAGTAATGTAGAGGCATACAATTTATTGACAAACACTATGGAAATCAGCATGTATCCTGCATGCGATATACTGGAATATGCCAAAATTCTTTTGATATTGGTTTGAAAAACAGCTGATATAGTCCCTATGGTTATGGTTATAGAAGCTATAATGGCTAATGACAATTGGATATTTTGCGGAATGCCTGCAACAAAGAAAGCAGAAAACAGTCTAAAGAACCCTGCCAAACCAGCCACTTTTACCACTGTGGACATAAATGATGTAATCCATGTTGGTGCTCCCTGATATACATCTGGGGTCCAAAAATGAAAGGGGAACGCTGAAATTTTAAAAGAAAACGCAAAGATTAAAAAGAAGACTCCTAGAAATAATAGCGGAGATGCGTTACCGGCAGCTATTGCACTTCCAATCATTTGAGTATTGAATGAGTTGGTAGCACCGTATACGAGCGTTACCCCCATTAACAAAATACCAGTGGTAAATGCTCCCATCAAGAAATACTTCAACGAAGATTCGTTTGAAAGCAAATTTCTCTTGTTACTGCCCGCAAGTATATACAATGGTACGGACATGATTTCAATCCCTATAAACAACATGGACAGATCTGCAAATGAAACCATACAGATCATCCCCACAGCAGAGAAAACAACAAGACTCAAAAACTCTCCTTGATATTTTTCAGTAACTGCCATATAATGCTCCGAAAGCAACAATACAGTTGTAGATAAGGCAACGATTAGAACCGTAAAAAATATAGCGAATCCATCAAAATGAACCATGGATTGAATAGCCTCATCCCAATCTAAGTTAAGGTCACCATTTAACAATAAAAAACCAGCTGATCCTGCTAACAAAAGAGCTAAAACTGCAATTACGGCTTTAACATTGATATTGAATATTCCCGAAACCATTGAGAATAAGCCCGCTATTGATAATGTTACTAAAGCTATCATTAAAAACTAAATTTCTTTTATATTAATTGTAATACTACCTGTGGAAACACCCCTAATAAAATCACTAAAAAGCTAATTACTAACAGTACTATGATTTCTGAAGTAGTTACCTCCGGAAATGTTGCTGTAAGAGCGTTGCTATCACCCAGCATAACCCTCTGATATGTCCTTAACGTATAAACTGCACCTAATATGACCGACAAGCCAGCTAGTGCACCCAACCAAACATTGAAATCATATACTGATTTGAGTAACATGAATTCTCCTACAAAACCATTGGTAAGCGGGAGTGCGATATTTCCCAACATGATGATCACAAAGAAAACGGCGAATATGGGAGCGCTATTAATGATACCACCTAAAGAAGCAATCTCACGAGTTTTAGTCCTTCTTTCAATAATATCTAAAATAAAAAACATACCTACAACATTGATACCATGGTTGATCATTTGCACAACGGCGCCTTCAGATCCTAAGTTACTGTTAACGAATACACCTGCAGCAATTAAACCTACGTGAGCAATTGATGAATAAGCGACTAAACGCTTGGCATCAGACTGCTGTATCGCCAAAATTGACGCGTAAACAATGCCAATGACAGAAAGCACTACAACATATGGAGCATAGGCAATAAAGGCATCTGGAGCAATATGTTTTAACCACTTGATGGCACCAAACACACCCATTTTCAACATAATACCCGATAACAACATGGTTCCAACCGTAGGAGATACAGTGTAAGTATCTGGCTGCCATGTATGTAAAGGAAATATTGGCATTTTAATAGCGAATGCTAAGAAGAACATAACAAATACAAAAGTCTGTTCACTGATACTCAAGGCGCTTCCAGATGCAACTATTGCTTCGTAAGAAAAATCTGCCCCAAACTTAGACTTACTATACACATATAGAATGCCCACAAGCATAAAGAGTGAACCTAAAATCGTATAAATAAAGAATTTGAGAGTAACTTTCTCCTTACCTTCTCCACCATAAATTCCACAGATGAAATAAACAGGGATCAGAGCTATCTCCCAAAACACATAAAACAAGAAGCAATCATGTGCCAAGAAGACCCCTAATAAGCCAAATTGCATTGCGGCGATAAGCGCGTAAAGTCTTGATGGATTTTCATAATCGTGTTTAAATGATGACAAAATGATCAAGGGTGTCAAAACTGTTGTCAATAACACCAGCAATAAGGAAGTACCATCCAACAACAAATTAAAGTTAACACCTAGCGACTCTATCCAAGGCTGATTAAAGGCCAATTGTCCATCCATACAAGGACAATTAAAGTTGAATGCCATGTATAGGGATAAGCCTAATGGTATCAAGGATAGGAAGAGTGCAATTTTCTTTACGAGCTCTCCTGAAAGAAACTGTAAAACAATTGCCGAAAAAAGAGGAAGAAACAATAAAGTTAAAAGTAACATATATGCAAACCTTACTTAATTACTAAATTAAACGCAAGTAAAACAACAGAACCTATCACCATGAGCAGAATATAAAAACTGGTATTACCTGTTTGTATTCTTCTCACATAGTCACTGGACACATAAACCACTTTACCAAATGAATTTACAAGGCCATCAATGATCGTATTGTCCAAAATTCTATGACCAAATGTTGACAATGCATAAAGAGGCTTTACAATAACTGCATCATATAGCTCATCTACATAGTATTTATTGTAAATAACCTTTTGAATCCCTGATATCTTATCATCAGCAACTGGTACATTTTTACCACTGCCATATTGGGTGTAAGCAAATATAATTGCTGCTAATATGGCACCAACGGACACAGCCATTAAAATCCACTCAGTAGAATGACTCAAGTGATGCACCTCTGCATGATAATTAGTTGGAACCACGAACACTGGCTCTAAATATTTATCCAGTAGTGCGGAACCACCAAATACCTCACCTAAGTTTAAGAAACCTCCCCCAATAGACAATACTGCCAAAATGATCAATGGCAAAGTCATCGCTAAAGGAGACTCATGTAAGTGATGCTCTTGCTCATGCGTACCTCTGAATTTACCCCAGAAAGTAAGGAAATAGAGCCTAAACATGTAAAATGCAGTCATGATCGCTCCAACAACACCTAGCCCCCAAAGGACTGGACTTGATTGGAACACAAACGCCAATATTGCATCTTTTGAGAAAAAGCCAGAGAATCCAGGAATACCTGCTATAGCTAAAGTACCTATTAAGAATGTTAAATGTGTGATGGGTAATTTCTTGGAAAGACCACCCATTACCCTAATGTCTTGCTCATGATGCATGGCATGAATCACTGAACCTGCTCCTAAGAATAATAAAGCTTTAAAGAAGGCGTGTGTCATGACATGGAAAAGACCTGAAGAGAAGGCCCCAACACCTAAAGCCAAAAACATGTAACCTAGTTGACTTACAGTAGAATAAGCCAATACTTTTTTGATATCATTCTGAAACAAGCCTATAGTAGCAGCAAATAATGCCGTTGCAACTCCGATGATCGCAATGATCAATAAAGTATCTGGCGCTAGCATAAACAGCACATTTGACCTTACGATCATGTAAATACCTGCCGTAACCATGGTAGCCGCGTGAATCAAGGCTGATACTGGTGTCGGACCAGCCATTGCATCTGGCAACCATGTGTACAGCGGAATCTGCGCGCTTTTACCTGTGGCGCCAATAAATAATAAAAGAGTAATAGCGGTAATGGTGCCTGTGCCAACGATTTCGCTGTTCGATTTAAAAAAGCCAAAAACCTCCTTATAGTCTAAGTTATTACTCTTGGTAGCATCCATCAATAGAAACATACCTAAAAGAAAACCCAAGTCCCCTACCCTGTTTACAATGAATGCTTTCTTCGCTGCATCGTTATAGTTTTGATTTTTAAACCAAAAACCAATCAACAAATAAGAGCAAAGACCAACTCCTTCCCAACCAATGAACATGATCACATAGTTTGCTCCTAATACAAGCAATAGCATAAAGAAAACGAACAGATTGAGATATGCAAAATATCTATAGAATCCTTCATCTTCATGCATATAAGCTGTGGAATACAAATGGATCAAGGTACCCACCCCTGTAATGATCAACATCATGGTGATAGAAAGGGGATCAACCAGAAACTCGAATGGAACTTTTAAATAAGGAGTATCAATAAACGAGTACAAGAAATGATAGTTTTGTCCTTCACTTGTAAAGAAGGTATAAACGACCAAAGAGAAAGCCAATACCATAGTTAATGTACCAATGGTACCCACTATAGACTTAGGCATTTTTTTACCTAATAGTCCGTTGATGATAAAACCTAATAAAGGCAATAAAGGAATAAAAAAAATATAATTTGCCATAACAATTACGCTGATCTGAATATTACCACTTTAACCTCTTCAATACGTTGATGTCCACCGAATTGGTATTTCTAAACAGCAACACGATAATCGCCAATCCAACGGCGACTTCGGCGGCAGCTACTGCCATGATGAAAAACACAAAAACCTGTCCAGCACCATCGCCACTATAAGCAGAAAAGGCCGAAAGTAATAAGTTTACAGAATTCAACATCAACTCAATAGACATGAAAACTACAATGGCATTACGCCTAGTAAGAACACCTAATACCCCAATGGCAAAGATTGCAAAACTTAAATATATGTAGTTGTTGAGTGGAATAAGTTTGATAACGCTATCCATTTTTTCCTAAGATAAATCAAGCGCCAAATATATAACTTTTCTATGATTCAAAAGAATTTTTTTTGTATTCGACCCTAGCCACTCATATTATAGATTAATTCTAAATTGACATCACCAAGGCATAAATACCCTTATAGTGGGTAATATTCAGTAACTCTTTCTTTTTTAAGATACTTACCAATTCTTTTCAAGGTGATAATCACAGACTTGGAGGTTGGCGTGTTACTTTTCTCGGCTACAGAGTCTAATGGCACCAGAGGATTGGATTCCGGAAAATAGGTCGCCACACATTTAGTAGGTATGTCATAAGCCACTACGATAAACTTCTCTGCTTTACGCTCCACTCCTTTATAATGGCTATACAGATCTACGATATCGTACTGTTCTAAACCATGGTATTGGATGTCATCTGCATTCATAAAAATGATTCGACGTTCGTTATAAATCCCTCTATAGCGATCGTTAAGTCCATAAATGGTGGTATTGAATTGATCATGGCTTCGAATACTCATCATCATGAGTTCATCCGCCTTTAAGGGAATAACCTCCCATGGATTCTGTGTAAGCTTTGCTTTACCACTTAAGGTATTAAATTTAGCTTCTCGTGGCCCGTTTGGTAAATAAAAACCTCCATCATGCCTTACTTTAGCATTCATGTCTTCAAAACCGTCTATGGTCTGTGCAATGAGCTCCCGGATCGCATCATAGTTTTCAGAGAGTGCCAACCAATTGATCATGGAAGCCTTGCCTAAGACTTCATGGGCTAAGCGAGCTACAATATATGGCTCACTCTTCAATTCTGTAGAAACTGGTTCTAAAACACCTTTCGACATTTGTACAACACCCATACTATTTTCAGTGCTTACAAACTGTTCTCCTGAAGGTTGCAGATCTTTATCAGTCCTACCAAGGCAGGGCAGAATTAGACCCTTCCTTCCATGGATGAGATGGCTCCTGTTAAGTTTGGTTGAAACGTGTACTGTGAGTTCACAATTACGTAAAGCTTGTGCCGTATAGGCAGTATCAGGTGCAGCAGCGAGAAAATTACCTCCTAAAGCAAAGAAAACTTTACCCTTCTTTTCATACATAGCCTTAATAGCTGCAACCACATCGTACCCTTCATGCTTAGGTGGATCAAAGCCGAAAAGATCTTTAAGTTTAGTCATGAGTTTTTGAGGAGGCAAATGAAATATACCCATGGTTCGATCCCCTTGCACGTTGGAATGCCCCCTCACTGGACAAACACCCGCACCCTTTTTGCCAATACTTCCTTTCAGTAACAAAAGATTGGTAATCTCTCTTATAGTATATACTGCATTTTTATGTTGGGTGATACCCATGGCCCAACAAACGATAATCCTTTGCTTTTCAGCCAATAACTTTGCCAACTTTTGAATTTCTGACAATGCAATCCCACAGTCCTTGGACAGTTGCTCTACGTTATAGCCGTTAAGCTCTTCTCTAAGAGCGCCAAGTCCTTCGGTTTTGGTATTGATAAAATCCTGATCAAATACCGTCCCTGGTCGTTCCGCTTCCGCTTGGAATAGCAAAATGAGTAAGGCTTTGAATAAGGCCAAATCGCCATTGATATTAATTTGCAAATATTGATCTGTGAGGGTTACGCCTGAGCCTAACATGGCAGTGAGCGACTGTGGATTTTTGAAAGCCAACAGTCCTGGTTCTATAAGTGGGTTAATAGAAACGATCTTAGCTCCATTTGCTTTGGCTTGTGCCAAACTTGTAAGCATCCGTGGATGATTTGTCCCTGGATTCTGTCCCATCACAATGATCACTTCTGCGTGTTCAAAATCATCCAAAGTTACGCTACCTTTCCCCAAACCCAAGGTCTCGCCCAAAGCAACTCCACTAGATTCGTGACACATGTTAGAGCAATCTGGGAGGTTATTGGTTCCAAACTGTCTTACAAAAAGCTGATATAAAAAAGCTGCCTCATTACTCGACCTACCAGAAGTATAAAAAATAGCTTCGTCGGGTGAGTGTAATTCCTTCAAATGCTCAGCTATCAAAGTAAACGCTTCATCCCAAGTAATGGGTTCATAACGATCCGAGCCTTCTCTCACAATCATTGGTTGCGCCAAACGACCTTGCAGCCCCAACCAAAAGTCTGATTGTGCAATGAGCTCATTAATTGAATACTGTTCAAAGAAGTATGCATCGGCTTTGGCAGTCATTGCCTCATCAGCTATGGCCTTAGCACCATTTTCGCAATATTCACCCAGCTGTGATCGACGTCCATCAGGATCGGCCCAAGCGCAACTCGGGCAGTCGACCCCTCCTTTCTGATTCAGCTTCATCATCACCTTGACACCTCTAGAGATGGGCATTTGACCAAACACATGCTTTACACTGGATATCACTGAAGGCAAACCAACCGCGACTTTGGGTATATGAGGATCGTGCTTTAGGGCGTCAAACTCTTCAGGGGAAAGATGGGGGTTCATGATGATGGATGCTTTTTATAATGCAAAATAATATTTTAGACTTACTTAACCATATACTTTATTACCAATATTTTTAACAGTACTATTTAACTACACTCATAGCAGTTATTAATTCAAATACATGTATTTCTCTTACTTATTTGACACTAAATTGTATTACCTTAACATTTTAATCATGTCAGGAATCTAAACACTAATCCGTTTTCAATGGTCGACAACACTCTTCCGCCCTTTCAAATCTTTGGTTCTGAAGATTCTCAAGACTTAGATGTTGTCTTCTTTCCAGAAATGATGCCCAAAACTATTGAGCAAAAGTTAAACTTGGCAAAAACTTATGCATTGAAATTAAAAGAAACCTTTCCAAACAAGGTTATTAACCCAAATCTAGCCGTATGTAAGGAGGGGATCGTAGCTGAAGTCTATAAGGGCACTGCCGATGAATTGAATAATTCATTGTATTTTACCTATTCACTACACACACAGGCCTATGAAAATCAAATTACTCAAACATTAAGTCGTGACTTAGATCTAAAAACGATCAGATGCCTACGCGTTATTTTATCCATCATGACGAAAACCATATATAGAAAAAGGATAAAAGGAGCTCTTAACGCTGATATTTATAATAAAATTCAGGTCTTACATCAGATAGAGTATGAAAAAATCAGCGATTGGGGTAAATCACAAAACCATATTGAGATCAAAAAGACTTTGGCATTTCAACTAGGTCAAACCTTAGCGCTCGCTAACGGAATAGAATGTTATACAAAACAACAGATTATTGGAGTTTATCCCGAACTGTCACCATATCTCCGTAGAAAAGTTGATACCAAATGGAGCACCATGCAAGAAAAGACCAAGTTATTTTTAGAATTACTTACTGCTAGGGCTCCTGAGATGAAACAGACAGAAGAATATTTATATAAAAAGCCAAACTAATTTAAAGCTTTTACGAAGAAAAAGCTACTGATTCCTCGAATCAGTAGCTTTTAAAATATGATTTATTCAGATTTTACGTCTAAATGTTAACAGCCATTACTTTTGAAATCTCTGGTACAGCTCTTCTGATCGCATCTTCAACACCCGCTTTCATGGTCATAGAAGACATTGGGCAAGAGACACAGTTTCCTTCCAGCTCTAACATAACTACCTTATCCTCAGTGATCTCGAGCAACTTTACATTACCACCATCAGCCTCAAGATACGGTCTGATATTGTTGAGGGCTTCTTCTACTCTTTGGATTATTTCTGGCATATTAAATAAGAATCTATAAACCTATTGAAGTTTCAACTAAACACTAATGCAAATATAATCAATCTTTAATGTTATTCTCATAACTTTAATTCAACTCTTTTAGTTGCATCTACGTGTGCGTTTCTCATCGCTACCTGTCTAGCCAATTCTTGAGCTAGCTTTTCAAAAGCTTTTGCGGTAATATCGTCTTTCATTACTGCAGGCCTGCCATCATCTCCAGACTCTCTAATTCCTTGTACTAAAGGTATTTGACCTAAGAAAGGCACATCGTTCTTTTCTGCCAATATCTTACCGCCATCCTTTCCAAAAATATAATATTTATTGTCAGGCAACTCTTCAGGGGTAAAGTAGGCCATATTTTCCACAACCCCTAAGATCGGAACATTAATCTGACCTTGTTTAAACATAGACAGACCTCGTTGGGCATCAGCTATGGCAACCTTTTGAGGCGTTGTGACCACAACGGCACCAGTTACGGGCACTGTTTGTACCAAAGTCAAATGGATGTCGCTTGTACCTGGGGGTAAATCGATCAATAGGTAATCTAACTCTTCCCAATCACAATCGGTAATAAACTGCCTTAAGGCACTACTAGCCATGGGTCCCCTCCAAACTACTGCACTATCGCCAGGTGTTAAAAAACCGATGGAAATCAATTTGATACCATGTCTTTCGAGAGGCACTATGTAGTTTTTCCCGTCTCGTTGCACCATCAATGGCTGTTCCGATTCGCAACCAAACATTACAGGGATGGAAGGTCCAAAAATATCCGCATCAATGATACCGACTTTCGCTCCAGTTCTTTGTAATGCAACGGCAAGATTAGAAGTTACTGTAGATTTCCCCACACCACCTTTACCAGAAGCTATGGCGATGATATTCTTTACTTGCGGCAGAATGGGACCATTATTGTTACGCCCCCAAGTAACGTCGGCAGTAAGATTTACTAAAACGACAACTGCGTTGCCCAATTCCCTCTTAACGGCATCAATACAACTGTTTCTAATGAGTTCTTTTAGTGGACAAGCGGGTGTGGTCAATACAACTGTAAACGAAACCTTCTCCCCATCTATAGCCACATCTTTAACCATGTTCAGAGTTACCAGATCTTTTTTAAGATCTGGCTCTTGAACTGTGCTTAAAGCTTTAATTACTTGTTCTTGTGTATACATTTTAAAATACGTCAAATCTTACCGTGAGTACAACAACATGTCTTGTGAGATCGTTTGTAAACAAGGTGATTGTTTTTACATTTGATCCTACGAGCTCATTTGTTTTTATTTTAAAGCTCAATATTTCTGATTGTTGCTTTTCCAGTTTGTCCGAAGCCATAGTAGCAGAAACACAGCTACAGCTTGGCTTAATTTTTTTAATGATTAGGGGCTTTACCCCACCATTTTTAATGGTAAATGAACCTTGCACCTCAGTACCTCTGCCATATCGGCCTAAATATATCTCCTGTTTCTCAACCACTGCTTTAGGAGTAGAAGCCAGATCCTTTGCAGTGATTGGAGGAAAATAGTCTTCAATAGTCCCAAACACGCTAATGGGCAAAAGGGAATCTTCGGGGCTGTCGGTGTATAGCTCCATATAGTCGTTTACAAAACCATAATCTTTTTTGGCCTTGGCATCATACATAATCTTCAAAAGACTTACCTCTCTAGGCTTTAAGACTTGCTCTTTCACGACCAATTGTATATGAGCTGGTAGCAATGCCTTGGGTAAAAGCTTAATTTCTTTGTCAGAATCATTATATATCTCCATTCTTCGCTCTATGGGCTTTTCGGTAGTAATGGCTCCAATATTAAAACCAGAACCTAAAAAACGGAGATTCCCACGTTTCACAGGATATTCAACTGAAGGGTTACGCGGCCTTGCACTTACTACGCCCTTGATCATGATCAAATTGATGTCAGGCTTTGTATTGCTAGTGATTGATACCGTTTTACTGAAATAGCCAGGTCTATTGTTAGGATTGATTTTTACTTTCAGGATGATGGATGAGTCTTTAGGTATGGGCTTAGAAGAGTATTCCACTAGCATACAACCACATGAGGTAGAAACATCTTTAATGATCAAATCTTGATCCCCTTTGTTTCTTATAGGTATGGGAACAATCATGATATCATCGTTTTCACTAACAACACCAATATCTAACTCTGTCTTTTCGAAGCTGATAACGGGCTGCGCATGAATACATATAACTAAGCAACTGAAGACAACAAGAAGGGCACTCTTAAACATGGGTGTAAAATTATGTAATGACGGTGATGTGGGCAAATTATTTGTCTTCTTCAATACCAACCACTATATACTTGGTATCGCCACGCCAAGGCAGTTTGGTATATTTTTCATTGTACTTGAGGAGCACCCTAGTTCCTTTTTTCATGCAGAGTTCCATTTCTCTGATCAATGAATCGTTTGCAACCACTGTAAAGTCCCAGATATTGTTTTGTGCTGCCGCAGCAGCGGCGTCACCTGAAATAAACATGGTAGAGTTGAGTTGGCCTTCCCATGTCTTAAACAAGACACCCTTTTTACTTAATTTCACAATGGTACCTGCTCTGCTACCGTCACTATAGTCTATGGTATTGTACATCACAATGCCTAGCACAAACAATATACCTACAGTCAATACAATCCAACCTGTTTTACTCATGATTTTTCTTTTTCTATGTTAGTTATTTCGTTTAGCTTTTGTACTTTGTATTCAAAGTCTCCCTTCAGTTTTTCCCTGATCTTGGTCAAGTTGTCCAAGATTTCCTGAATGCCATTAGGCAGTATTTCTTCAAACATCTCTCTGATACGTTTGGCAAAGGTAGGTGATTTACCATTGGTAGAAATCCCTATTTTCAAATCTCCCTTTTTAACGATGGAACCCAAGTAGAAATCACACTCATTGGGAGTATCGGCTACGTTGGTAATGATCCCCCTCTTGCGAGTAGCTTCTCTCACACCCAGATTGAGCTCGTGATTGGCCGTGGCAATGACTACTAAATCTATGCCATCAAGGTCGCTTTCGTCAAAAGGCTTGTGATGTAGTCTCAGATCCACTCCCGAAGCTGCCAGATCTTTGATTTCATCACGGATCTCTGGTGCGACTAGTTTTACATGTGCATTTGGACTACTGTTAAATATGGCCATTGTTTTCTCCGTACCCACGGCACCTCCACCCACCACCAAGAGCTGAAGCTTATCGAGTCTTAAAAAAACGGGGAAGAGTAAATTGCCTTGGGTATCCATACTGTACAAAATTCCTAAATAAGCTGAAGTATTCCAACTGTTTGACTTAATTTATCCAATAGCCGAGCCTGTATCATAAAAAAGCCCCTTGCGGGGCTTTCATTATTTCTGTGTTTCGTTGACCAGACCATGGAACATGGCCTGATTGGCCAAAATCTTTGAGAAGCCCCTCACGTCTTCGCCAGACCATGTGTTGTTCATCTCTCCGTAAGTTCCAAATTTAGACGACATCAAGTCGTTTTTACTTTCAATACCTGTTAGGTAGAAGTTTCTTTGCTCTAAACGAACGAATACTTTACCGTTTACAGACTTCTGTGTGCTTTCCAAGAACACTTCTATGTCTCTCATCACAGGCTCTAGGTATTGACCTTCGTGCAGTAAGGTGCCATACCAGTTGGCCATCTGCTCTTTCCAATACATTTGCCACTTGGTAAGTGTATGTTTCTCTAGTAAATGGTGAGCCTTAATGGTGATCAAAGAAGCCGCTGCCTCAAAACCAACTCTTCCCTTGATGCCAATAATGGTATCTCCTACGTGGATGTCTCTACCGATGCCAAATGGCTGAGCAATATCTCTTAATTTTAAGATCGCATCCACCGATGACATTTTCACGCCGTTGATTCCTACCAATTCTCCCTTTTCAAATTCCAAAGTCAAGTCTTCTGGAGTGGTCTTGGTGATTTGTGTAGGCCATGCACTTTCAGGTAAGTATTGGTTAGGAGTCAAGGTCTCCTTCCCTCCTACTGATGTACCCCAGATCCCTTTATTGATAGAATAAGCGGCTTTAGTCCAATCGCGTACTACGCCTTTGCCTTTCAAATATTCGATTTCCGCCTCACGAGACAGTTTGTTATCTCTTATTGGGGTAATAATCTCCACACCTGGGATCAAAATATGGAATACCACATCAAAACGTACTTGGTCGTTGCCCGCACCTGTACTACCATGTGCTACCGCATCTGCATTGATAGATTTTGCGTATTCGGCGATGGCCAAAGCTTGAAACATACGCTCTGCCGATACTGACAATGGGTAGGTATTGTTTTTCAATACGTTACCATACACCATATACCTAATACAATCATTGTAATACTTAGGCACTTGGTTCACACGGTTGTGTTTTGCAACACCCAACTCGTAGGCTTTTTTCTCAATATCGGCCAACTCTTCGGCACTAAAGCCCCCTGTATCTACGATCACAGTGTGTACCTCGTAGCCAAGGTCTTCTGAGAGATATTTTACACAATACGTAGTGTCCAAACCACCACTATAAGCCAAAACAAGTTTTTTCTTCATTACAATAAAAAATTCAGTGTATGTGTTCTTAAACGATGGCGCTAAATACGCTATTATTCAAGAATCTTTTATTAAAATACTATTATCAAACTATTAAATACCAAGCGCTAGTACCTCTTACTTCTTTTCCTTTTTCATCAACTTGGCCAGCAAAGTCTCTTTGATTTTCACAAGCTCTTTAAACCGCTCAAAGTTGGTTAATATCCCCGACTTATTTGCTTCTGGATGCTTCTCGGCTGGATCGTACAGCATACCAGTACATAAGCAATGTTTCTTATTGGTACGTGTCAATATGTCATAATTGATACAACTCGAACATCCTTTCCAAAAATCTTCGTCATCGGTGAGCTCAGAGAACGATACTGACTTATAGCCCAGTTCTTGGTTGATCTTCATGACTGGAATACTAGTAGTAAGACCAAACAACTTTGCTTTGGGGTATTTAGTCCTCGATAAATCAAAGGATCTGTACTTGATCTCTGTTGCTAACCCTGCTTTTCTGAATTCAGGAGCAACGATAAGACCTGAGTTGGCCACAAACTTCTCGTGACCCCAGCTTTCTATATAACAGAAGCCTGCAAATCGTGGTTCTTCATCTTTGGTGAGCGCAATGATGGCTTTACCCTCACGCATCTTTTGCTTTACGTACTCTGGATTTCTCTTGGCAATGCCTGTGCCACGTGCTTTTGCACTTTCTTCCATTTCCTTGCATATTGCTTCAGCAAACTTTTGATGATGCTCCGAAGCAACTTGTATTGTAAAATCGTCTTTTGTCAACTTATTTAAATATCATGAATGTGAACAACTATTTATCAATAGAAAGGGGTTATAATAGCCCTAGGGCCTACGCCTTAAGACAGGCATTAATACACCAAAAAAATGAAAGTCAAGTAACCTAAATTTAAAGCAAGTGTATATCACGTTGTTCAATGAATTAAGACGCAAAATTATTTTTATTTTTCGTTATTTCAATGATTTTTTTTCAAATCATCACGTAGGCCTTATTCCATCAAAAACAATACCAAATCTAAGGGGAGATTTTAGTTGTCAGTTACCGGTTTACAGTTCCCTGAATTATACAATCTACAGGGGCAATGCGCTACTCGGAACTTCGTATAGCTTAAGGGGCTTTAAGGGGCAATACGATCGACTTTCTCACACGTCTAGGACAATGGGAATAAATCGAGTCTTTCAAAATGTGAGAATATTGTAAACAATGGTATCATTTATATAAGACTTACTGACGGGATATCACATATCTTTATAAAAAAAAATATAATAATGAAGGACGGCGAAACGAACCAGGCACAGAAGAGCTCTGAAAGTAAAATCAGAAACAATTTTTCGGATTTTACCCCTATTTTAGCAAAACAAAGAAAGCGATTAACTCAAAAACAAAACTTTTCCAAGATCTCCACAGACATGCCCGACGTACCTCCTGCAATACTAATGCCTCCTATAAAAACACTTCCTCAAGAAGATCGTTCTTAATATTTATTAGATGAGGCAACTATTGCTAAAGCGACCTTTGCCTGCTCGTCTTAATCGGGTCTCACTACAACCTTGACAACTCCTTCGGGAACTTTGCCAACACCTTCGGGGACTTAGACAACACCTTCGAAGTCCTTGAATTCTTGACGAGATCCCACGAGGGTTCTTTAGCCAGCTTTATTCGACTTTAACGAGTCGCATCTTAAACTTGTTTCCAAAGTTGATATCAAGGATGATACCTTTGTTGACACCTGTTCCCAACACCAATTCTCCTGTAGCCTCATTTTGAATTAAGGAACAATACAGTGCTCTTACCTCATTGTCATCGCCTACATTAAAACCATCGCTTCCTCCTTTGGTAAGCATATAATTCTCCTTATTTACTTTAACAGCGATACTATCGGTATATTTTGCCTTTGCAATCGTATTGTTGATATTGCAATCGATCAAGATATAAGGTTCAAAAGCCCCTGTACCTGAAAATCCAGGGATCGCCACCCCATCCACAGCTACATATTTGAATTTCTCCTTGTAGGAAACAAATCCTGACAAAATGTTTGACCCTCCAGAAATGCTGTAGTCAAATGAGGTACTTTTGTTATCTTTTTTGATGCGAACGATGTACTCGTACTCCTCACCCTTGAAAGAAATTCTGTAAGTGAGTTTTCGTCCATTGGACAAGAGGTCAAGTTCTTTGGTTTTGGCACTTAAACTTATGGAGGAACACAAAAGTATGAGAGCGAAGAGCAGTTTTTGCATGGTGTTTTTATTGCAAAATAATTAAAATTCGCATGAAGTCAAGTTCTCCTGCTATAAAATAAAGTAAGAAGGAGCAAGCACCTGTGATTTGATTTTAGTACTCTGAAAGAATAAACGTATAGGTTGGGATTTTAACACCACAGCTTCTATTTTTGGGTTTACAAATGTATCATCATGTCAGATAAAACGGTCCATACTGCGCATAGATTCGAAGCCTTGGATGCGCTCAGGGGGATAGCAGCCTTAGCAGTACTTATGTTTCACTTCACGCTACGGAGACCTCAGGCCGCTTTGGGCTTCTATTGGGGTGTGACTTGTGTAGATATTTTCTTTCTGATGAGCGGCTTTGTGATCTTCTTTAGTTTGGATCGCATCAAATATTGGCAAGAGTTTGTTTGGAAACGTTTTGTGAGGCTTTACCCGACTTATTGGTTTTGTATGTTGCTAACAGGAAGTCTATTGTTTTACTTTTACGACTCAAAGAGCCCTAGTTACATCCCCTTTTTTACTCGGTTTTTGGCCAATATGACTATGTTTCAAACTTGGTTTGGGCAAAAAGACCTCGACGGCCCCTACTGGACCATGATCGTCGAGTTGCAGTTTTATGCGATCATGTTGTTACTCTATCGGCTTAAACAACTAAAGAACTTTGAACTCATCGGCTTGGGCATTCTTATTTTTTGTAGCTTATATGGCCTTGATAATTGGCATGCACACTTACCTTCCCTATTTGGTTTCTTGAGTACCCATTTCCCCATTCTGAACCATTTTCCAGTGTTTTATGCCGGGGTTTTGTTTTACTTAGGAATGAAGGAGGGCTTTAGCAACCAAAGAGTTCTATTACTCTTGGCCAGTTTTACAGTTCAACTCATTTTGTTTGACGATGGAGGTCGTAGTCATAGCTATATATCGTTTGGGAAATATATCATTGCAATGAGTTTGTATTATGGTCTTTTTACACTTTTCGTAAAACAAGGGTTAAACTTTATCGCTCAAAAGCCTTTTTTGTTTCTAGGCAAGATCTCTTATCCTATGTATTTGATCCATCAGTTTTTGGGGTTATGGGTACTCATACCCATATTTATGAAGTGGTACCACTTCTCATACTGGTCAGCCTGTGGCACTACACTCCTGATCATTGTCACTATCGCCTTTTTGATCCACAAATACATAGAAGTCCCCACTGGAAAATGGCTGGGAGGACTAGTTAAGTTTAAGTAAAGGGCTCGTCGAGTCGATGAGTGGATGAAAGAACTATTTTGAGTAATTATCAATGGATTCGATTATATTTGTTTCAATCAATATTTTCAATGACAAAGAAATATCCTAGAACATTATCGTCTGGAGCCAATAATACTGTAATCGCCATCACCCCTACGGAGGTGGGTAAAGTATTTTTGGGAGATACACGTTCCGATATTGGCTCAGAGGCCGAGAAAATGAAGTTTGCCAACGGAATCAATGATCTAATTGTAAAATTCATTCGATTAGATTCTAATGACGAGCTTAACAGCGACATGTTGGTAATGGAGCGACTTTATCCTATGGATTACAGAGCCTATGAAGTTTCGATTAGGGAGCTTTGGTTAGACGTTTTTACTTCCGAATTGGAAGACTTACACAAAGCGGGTTTTGTTCACAGGGACTTAAAGAGACCTTCTAATATTGGAGGCGATAGATTTGATAATATATTCCTGACAGATAAGGGACTAAGGCTTATTGATGTAGGTATTTCAGCGCTTCAAAGTCAGGTCGGGGACAGGCTGTTTCAAAAGTATGTAGCTCAAGAAATGGAAGAATTGAAGATCTTTGAAGAGTATTTTCTGAATAGATAGTTCCTTTTTTTAATATATTTAGTTCCGACTACGTTGACATATACCATTCACTTTTATGGAATATTCTCTATGCCTCGCATTCTCATTATATTATTTCTCTTCCCTATACTTGCTTCTGCGCAGGAACTTGTTTCTGAGGAGGCAGACACTTTAGTTTCAGATACAAGTAAAGACTTTTCAGCAGATACTGTTGAAACTATTGGGTATTCGTCTTTTTAATCACAAGCTAACCCTGATTCTGTAAAGATCAGATCTAAAATCATCAAAAACTATGAACTTTAACAATATAAAAAAGTGATTTAATTATTTAAAGCAACACGCTTTCCATAATGTACCATTTTTCCATAGATATTATCGCTGTACCATACAATTACATTTACTTTCATGTTTTCTTTTTTCCAATTGCTATCAAGTGTAGTTTGGCATGTAAAAGTTGCTGAAACATCTTTGGCTATAGTTTTTTGAACAATATCGCCTTTTACATTGGTAATTGCTTTTCTAAGGACATCATGATGGACATTTTTTTGAATTCCTTTGTCGTTTTTTTGGACTTCAAAAACATTGTCTTCAGTCAATATCACTGAAAAGTAGGTAGGAATGTATAAGTCTTGCAGGGTTTTGAAGTTCACATTAACTTTTAGTTGGTTATTGGTCACTGTAGAAACTATGTTATAATCAATAAAAGCTGTTTTGGTTTCCCTTGCCCATTTGATACTTGCCTCAATATCTTTAAATTTAATACCACCATGTTTCATCCCTCCAATGTAGCCATCGCAGTTAAAATATGCGTAGGGAATTCCGTTAGCACTATCGTTTGAAGCATCAATGTTATACAGATAAGCAAACTCTTCTGAATCTGGATTACTCAAAGAGTCTTTTTTACCATTTAGATGATTTAAGTGTGCATTCAAAACTACGATTTCAGGATACATCAACCTTAAGGAATCCATTACAGGCCTCAAATATTGCCCTGTCAAACTATCGCTTGAGTTACCAAAACTAAATATTACAGCCTCTATTTTTGGAACGACTGACATTTTGGGGCTATCCACTGTTTTCTTTTTGCAAGTAACCAAAGCCAGCATCAAGTTGGCCAACAATATAAGCTTTACCGACTTCATCATTTAAACAGATCTTTTTTATAAAATTCCAAACGCTTTTCACCACCACTATTCGATAAGGTCAGGTATAGATATTTTTTACCAAAGATATGTCGTTGAATAGAAGCATTATTTAATACAGGCAGCGAAAACGTTTCTTTTATTCCCAATGATGATATTGTATATGGTGTAGGGTCTGCGGCGTTGGCGGTAGGATAAAATATCAATTTACCATTTCTTAGAGCCTTAATTTCAAAATTTTCATCAGGTGGCAAATCCATGTTTACAAACAATGGTCTCAATATGTTTTCTCCAATAGTGAGTTCATACATGCTCAAATCTTGGTCGCCATATAAAGAAGTCGACTTGTTTTTTATAAACACCAAATAGAGTTTATTCCCAACTTTTTCAATATAGGTTTTACATAATCCCAAATTGTAATTAGATGGTGCTCCATTGCTAATTAACAGTGTATCCAAGCTTTTACTGCCTTGGCCTACTCCTATCCAATTGCCTGCCAATGTAGGATAAAAATAACCTGTGTATATGCTGTTTGCCTTTTGAGACTCATAGTTAGCCTCTTCTATAAAGTAATCAACTACTTGCATAGCGCTGAGTTCTCCCGTAAGTAAATATTGGGGTTCATCTTGTTGACTCAAAGTGTTGTAGGGCCAAATAGATATTTCACTAATTCCTCTCAATAAATGATTCTTTATGATTTTGGGTGGCACATAATTGGTCGAAGTACCATTTGCTATAACATAAGATGTCCTTTTCGTATCTGGGTCAACTTGATAAAAATATCGGTCAATGGTATGCCAAGATTGTAGCTTGAAGTTTTCATGATCAAATGTAAAAATCATATTATTACCCCAGTCGGTACCAAAGCCATCGTTTGGGTAATACGATTGCGTAATGACTCCATTTTGATAGTTTAAAATATACCATCTAATTCTTCTTGGAGGATTATTTTTGGCATTTTGAGTCATGACTAATACCCTGTCATTATTTTGATAATCGTCAATATGAAATACTGCCGGAAACTCATAATATGGATACTGGTTTTCCTCAAATGCTCCAACATACTCAAAACCATTGGCCTGCGATACCATGACCGAAGTATTGGGATCGTTTTTCTTTACGTCATCTTTCTTCTTACAGGACTGGGAAAAAACTATTATTATAGAAATAAGGGCAACTTTTAACAAACAGAGCGTTTTCTTCATGGATGGAAAAATATCAAACGAAAATAATAAATGTCGTTTAAAAATCAAAACCCATGGATTCTTTTACTCATTTGTGTATAACCTCAATTTGGGATAAGTGACTAGTTATGAGCCAAGGTCCCACGGACGAGAAAAGCAGGAAAGGTGTGAAATCTATCCGCATGGAAAGGGCGGGGTGGGCCTGTGCGCAAAATGCGGATAGATTTGTTTTATAGATGACCGTTGCGACGATACTGAAGATTTTCTGAAGCTATTAGGTGAAATATCAGGAATAGCTCCAAAATAATGGAAGGCGGACTTATGTGCTTAATTTTCAACACTCATAAAGCGCTCATGGCCTTATAAGTGTTGAGATGCTACTAACTATTTCTTGTCAAAATCTTGAAAGCATTTAACAGCTTTCATAGTAGTATAGCTGTCCTTGTCTTTATAGAGATTTTCCATGCAATCAAATATGTTGGAAAATTGTGGGAATTGTTTTCTGAGGTTTTCTTTGATTTTACCCTTCATGGTGGCAAGTAGCAATGCTACTTCTCCTTCATTACCAGCGCAAAAAGAGATCAAATCATATTTTGCTGAGCCAGGTGTATAAGCTTTGCCTTCATTAATCGCGTTCATTCTGTTTAAAGCAGACTCGTATACAGTAACTTTTTCTCCGAGGTACAAAACTTCATATAAATTGCCTCCATTGTGTCTAAACAACACTCCATCCATTTCAAAGCCCCAAAGCTTTTCTAAATCTTTGTGGTTATACTCCTTCTTTTTGTCATTTTGTATTACCAAAAGGCTTGTTCTTGTATCGGAGATGGATAGTTTTTTAAACTCTCCCTTGTTATCTCCCTTTTTGGCTTTGTAGTCTGCATAACTGTTATAAAAAATGACTGGCGAGGCCATACATAATACAGAACTGATAATGAATGCGAGTAAAGTTGTTTTTCTCATATGTTTTTTGTTCAAATATGGATTTAAAATTTAGGAAATGCAATAGATGGAACGCGGTTCTTGAATTTTAAAACGGCTTATATTTCTCAATAACCCCTGTTTTTAAAAACCAAGACTCTACATTGCGCGATTCGAGAATATCCACATAGTTCGTTTTGGTTTCATTGAGGAAGGTGACCGCTCTGCTATCGGCTAAGAACAATGGCTTCACGTCTTTCCATGCAACCGTAATAATGGGATATTGGACAGGGGCATTACAGCAGCCTTGAGGCAATATGAATTCCAAAAAGTTTAATTGATAGTTTGCTAATGAGTGCTCCTGATGATCCCAAGTTTGAGTAGAATGTATATTGATCAATAATAATTGTTCTGGTTCGCAAGATAAGGAGTTCGTTGGTTCCCAAACTTTTAATAAAAGGACTCCGTCATGGTTGGGGACAACTCCCTTGGTGTCTTTGGTAGCCATATAATTTAGTCCTTCAAACGCTACCACTTCACCCTTTACATAATCGTAGTCTTTGTTGAAATCCAGTATTCGTTTTTTCAATCTTTCCTTAACCTGTGCGATTGATTCAAAGTTTTTTTCTTTGAAAGCAGTTTTGGGAAGCAGTTGCTTTTGTTGTACAGTGTCGTACAGGCAAATGCTTCGAAGCTTCCCGTTTAAAACATATTCAGTAACCAGCGACTGTAAAGGAACAAGGCCAGAAGTCAAAGCCGCATTGGCTTTAACCCTTAAGTCTATTTCTTCAAGAACTTCTGTGGAAAGCTTTTGTGGGGCAATCGGCTTCGCCTTTATGAAAGAAGGCTTGAGGCCTGGTTTGCACAAAGTATCTGCTTTTTGGTTGGAAATGAATTTCCCATTTTTACTGATCATACCGTCCTTTAAGAAAGAATCTTCGTCCATACCATAGTCCGAAGCATTTTCACAAGTGAACAGGCGCTTTTCCCAAGCTTCTGCCAAGGTGCAAATCGTGGTTTTGAACAATGATAAACTATCTTTAATGGCTTGCTCAAAGTCTTTAACGGGCATTTCGTAAACAGTGCTTTTACTACCTCTGGGTGTTATTTTGATTTTCAATGATTTGTTGTCAAGTTTTATGTTTTCGTCAGGAAAATCAGTATAAAGTTTCCGAAGCTCTGCTACAGTGTACAACTTACCTGTACTCAAATCTTTTAATTTTGCCGATTCCAACAGAAAGTGAAAAGGCAAGTTATTGTAATCAACCCAATAGATATCGTTGGTAACACACACATCTTTTTTGAGCCATGAACTACGAGTAAGGTTGTAGTATAAGGTCTCAGAGTGGTAAGTTTTTAAAAAAGTGATAAAATCTTTCCAAAGTAGGCTAAATTGCCGAGTATTCACTCCTTTTATGGATCTTGAAGCATCTACTCCAAAGGTGATACTATGCACATGTTCTGATATGCTATGGTCTGGATGATGCTCTTCTGTAATATCAAGCTCAATATGTTCAAGATCCATAGCGCAAAATTCTTCGATCTTGATTGAAGACCAATATTCTTTTAGGAACAAGTCTGGCCGCTTGCCTTTGTTGGGTTTATTGCAAACGTAATACTTTTGCTTATACACACAAACATCGGGAGGGGTATAATCTGAATAGTTTGGATCTTTGTCTTGATAGTTTGTCGAAGCACTCCATTTCTTAACATCTGGGTAGTATTTTGCCATACTGCCCAACCAATCATCTTTGGTCATTTTTTTGAGATGTCTGTCATCAGGCGATATAAAGTAAGGCTGTAATATTCCTTTTTTGATGCCATCAATGACCAACCTTGTTGTATGGTAGGCGCAAGAATTATTGTTTCTGAATAGGGGTAGGTTGGCTTCGGTCCTTGTAAAGATACTACTAATGCGTCTAATTGTACTGGAGTCTGAACCATGTTTGGGAGCTTGAGCATAATTGCAGAAAAGGGTAAATAGCATACTCAAATACAAAGGTATACGGGACATGGAAGCGGTTTTAAGAAACATTATTTCAGAATTTAACCTCAATTCGGGATAAGGAAAAACATGTATTGCTTATATCTTTTTGTTT
>CAMFLX010000024.1 GCA_945957555.1 uncultured Cytophagales bacterium | reverse complement strand
CTATGTAATTTCCTAGGCGTTTCACTATTTGGGTTACCTTTCTCTTTTTTATTACTTGCTGTTAAACAAGATCCAAAATAAACGTCTGATTCTTCCGCCAAAGATTCGCCTAAATCTTTTATAGATTCTAGTAAGTCGGAAACTTTAGTACCATCGTTTCCATTTTTCCCATATTCATCAAATGAACTTTCTCCTAACCGATAGATTCCATCCTTATCTCTACTTTCCTCTGGATCATCATATGGACCTAATATCCCGTAATAACCATGCATTGAGACCCAAACATTATTGATCTTTCCATATTTTTGTGAATATTGTTTCGCTAAATTACCAATATCAGAAAAATTTTCAACAACAATCACATCCCATCTACCTGTATTTCTATAATCTCCTGATTCTAATTCTTCTGGTGAATCATTAACAAAAACAATATTCCCAGTCCCCTTCAAATTAGCAGGAAGCTCAGGCCCATACCCCTCATAATCAATAAATACTACTGGATTATTGTGACATGTGTTATATGCACTATGAGATGGATAAGCGTAAGCAATGGGATCAGCCGAATTAAACCTCCCCAGCCCCGCATCATACAACCTCGCACCAAAGTCGGAGTATTCGCTTTCCTCATCATACTCTTTCCCATTAAACCCATACCTATACTTGCCTCCACTGGCGGTATAGCTGCGGCCTTTCATCACGGCGCCAAATGGATAGTAGTCCTTCAAGGAAACGATCTGTACCTGTTGGTTGTCGATACGGTCGAGGCGGATGTCGTCGAGGTAGACCACGGCACTGTTTTGGTAAGCTACAAAACTAAGCACGATCGTACTTTGACTGGCTGTAATCGGCATCGTAAAAATATATTCTAGCCTTTTCTCAGTAGTACCTATAGGCACTTGATTGAGCCAGCCAGCAAGATTGCTACTCCCCATAACTGCGGCAGCAGAAAGCGGCACATTTTCACGGTCTGCAGCTGCGCGGAAACTAACCCTGTAAGTTGCTCCTTTTACGACAGTAAAGGTTTTGGTAATAAAACCAATCGAGGTAGCACCGACCACCATCTTTGCCTTTTGATTTTCGAGACTGAGCGTATTGCCCATGCCAGCACTCCAACCGTTGAGACTACTTGTCATTCTGTCATAAGCCAGATTCCCTCCCGCTACAGACATCTCACCCGTAACCACTGCGCGCACGTTGCCCAGGTGGTCAGAGATTTCATAGAACATGTTGGCCCTACTCAATACTGGGGCTGCAGGTGTGGTGTAAGTAATCGTATTAGTTACTACCGCAGGTGTAAGCGGCAAGCCCATGACGGGTACGTATATGGAAAAGTTATTCACAACAACTGTGGAAAGCACCGTACTACCTTGGTACAGTTTGCCGTTGATCGCTCGGGTACCTTGTGAAGTCATGTACAATTGGCCATTAGGGCCATACTTGAGCTGTGCCGAAGTGGCCAAAGTACCGTCTACCGTAGGATCGGCAGGTGTTGCCCATCCCGTAGGCCCCGTATAGCAACACGTCCGTTGTGCGATCTTGGTCAGCCCTGCATTCTCTGCAAATGCAAAGACATGGTTTTCGTCGGAGTAAGCAATGCGCTCGACCGTATTGGTCGTACGCGCAAAAGACGTGATCTCCGTACTCACTCGGGTACCCAACGTAGCCTTATCATCGATCCCTATGCTATAGCTCTCGTACACCGCATGCACAGCATTGGTACCATTGGTGGTAGAGAAGTTATCAGAGCCTCGACCTCTGTGTACAATAAAGCGTACACTGGCTTGGTCGCTGGCCACCTTCACAGGGCCTAGGCTAAGTTTCAATTTATTAAGGGCAGGTGCAGTAGCATAATTTACGAGTCCCGATTCGTTGCCTATGTCCACGACTTGGTCAAGCAAGCGCGCAGGCTGCAGGCCT
Source organism: uncultured Cytophagales bacterium (assembly GCA_945957555.1). GTDB lineage: Bacteria > Bacteroidota > Bacteroidia > Cytophagales > UBA9547 > CAMFLX01. The sequence goes on along the minus strand of CAMFLX010000024.1, from coordinate 39,220 downwards.
GAAGCGTCAAATAAGGCTTCGTAGATGTTTACAGTGGCGCCTTTGTTCACGGCCAAAAAGACTTTGTTGCGGCCCGTGGTATACACATCATTGAGCGCATCAAAACTTACTTCTTGTATAGCCCGATCATAAGTAATGGCAGCACCTTGAGCATCTAGCAAAGGTTTATTGAGGGAGACCAAAGTATAGTCACTTGCATTTTGTTTGATCCTGTGACTGTACACGGTACCTTGATAGGTGGTCAACAGTAAAAACTCCTTGCCACCCGTATTGGGCAAGGTCACAAAAAGACTCTTGCCATTTACCTCTGCTAGTATGGCATTGGCGCCCGAGAGGCTCGTGGCTACAGTGCCCAACACAGACTCCAATACAGATACTTCCGATGTTTTATTACTGTAATTTACAAAAGGACCTGTGTTTGCAGCAACCAAATAGCTAGTATTAAATCTATATGCATAACTGTTTTTCAAACGTACATTCACGCCATTGGCACTACTCACATTATAGTGGTACACATCTATCATGTGATAACCCTTCTTGAGATAGACATTGGCCGTTCTGGTCGTCAAGGCTTGCGTTGTATTAGTCCAAGCACTCAAACCTTCCACTGTAATGCCATCGATCTGGACTTTCACGGCATCATCTGCATCTAGGGTAAAACTAATGAGGTCTGAATTATAAACTAGCAATTTTGTACTGAATTTGCTGAGTCCATTCGTATTCGATTCCGCCAAATTATCAAACATGGTATTCACCCCCGCCTGATAGTCGATCACTCTCATCTGGGCTTTGGCCCCACCAAAATCTATGCTTTCCGGATTGGCATTGAAGCCCGTGGTCTGGTATACATTTACCCCCCTATCTACCATATTGTTACAGCTAGGATTTGCCAAATTAGAGTTAATATCCGATGGCAACACTGGTGTGTAGCTGCTACCCGTCTTCATCAAGAGACGGAGTGTTGAAACACCAGAAGATGCATTCAAATGTTTGTTCCAAACCTCTGCAGGGTAATAACCCGCCACAAAGAACTGCTTTTTGTAGTATCGTACATACAAACCATTGCCTAGAGAAGTGGCCGAACTTTGTCCCCCCGTCACAAAATCATCCGTCATGTTCGGGATCGTCCATCCGTTGCCCACAGTAGTGGGTGTGCCTGTAGTAGTGCCCGCTATACGAAGGTCCTGGCTGTTTTTCAAATCAGCATTAGTGTTTACGATCGCAAAATAGTACGTACCTGCCACTGGAATATTGATACTCCCTTTGTAAGTGACTTCATAATCGTTAAAATTGATACTAGCAGTACCTGAAGAAGAGGCTGGATAATCACCCAAGGTACTAGCAGACGAATAGGTATAATTAATGGTTGGTTCCAACCTCACAGACTTATAACCTGTTCCCGCCGAAGGTTGGGTATAATAGGCCATCCAACCTTTGGGCTGATAGGGGATTGAAAATGTAGCAGGCGTATTTCCTGACACATTATTAATAGTTACTGGACACTGGTCTGTAGCTGGGTTGTTTACAAAGAATCTGAGCAATCTGCTGTCGCCATTATCAGGTGCCATAGCTACGTTATTTTCCGCATTCGCATAGCTAGAAGTGATGTCTGTAAGCGTAGCCGTACCACTGGTAAAATCCAAAAGCTTTTGCGTCAACCCACCGATCATCCACTTCTTGTTGCTAGAGAGCTGCGGGGTCTTTTGTTGGGTAAACAGGGCTAGGTCTCGCTTCACCGAACCGAGTCTGCTCGCGCCGTAGATATAGTTTTCATCCAATTTGTGGGTAGCAGTTCTCACATTGCCTGTAGTTATGGTAAGCTCCTCTTTGTAAGTAGCCATGAGGTTGCCAGAAGCATCGTATACATAGATCGACTTATAGCCAGAAGTAATCACTCCAGAAACATTTTTCAAAAACACCTGCTTACTGAGCCTACGCCCCATAGCATCGTACTTAAAGTACAGATCAGGCTTGTTGCTGCCTGTTTTACGGATCACTGAGGCTACCTTGTCGTTGGTAGTCCATTCAATCTTGTCTATGTCCTTACTCACATCTTTGATCAATCGGCCTTTGGCATCGTAGGCATAGTTAGCATTGTTACCATTATAAGTAAGCAGCGAAACCACCACATCTTCACCAGGATTAACATTCATAGCCACATCATCCACATGCAAAAGTCTGTTGTCGGCCTTTCTTAAAACACTGGTATTGTTCGGATCCGGGACACTAGCATCGTACCTATAGGTAAGATCATCGAGTTTTGCGGCATTCGTACCTGTACGCAGCAAAGTCTTGATGTTACCATTAGGGTCATAACTGAGCTTTTCTGTAAATGCACCTTCATTTATAGTTCCAGCCCAATTAAATGTAGCCGAAGTGCTCGCAGTAGAAAACTCCGTTTTGCTTTCCAAGAGCCTATTGAGCACATCATATTGGAAAGCCTGCGCCATGATATCAGGAATATTATTGCCCGCCCCTGTTTGGCTAAAGCCTGTACGACTTACCGTAGCGGCTATGTTACCATTAAAGAGGTCTTTTACCTTAGTCTTAAAACTATTCCCATTAAGATCATCCACCGCAATCTTGGCGCTGGTATTTAAATTGGTACCCGCACGCTTATAGTCGCCACGGAAATAGTGCAGATACTCTGCAAATACATCTTTGCCATAAGCTGTAGCAGTAGTTCCATCCCCATTTGGATCTTGATCCGCCATAGGATTGTTAATGGCCTTGAGCCAGCCCTGCAAGTTATAAGCATAGTGCATACGCTGTACCTTGTCACCCACTGTGAGGTTTTTGAGTGGGCCATGGGTATAGTATTCATAGGCACCAGCCGGTTCCCAATCGATTCCGTCTACAGATACTTCCACTGAGCTAATCCTGTCATTGGCATCATAGAAATATCGGTGCATGAACTGCTCCGCAGCCACTCCTTTTTGGTAAATCACCTTATTAACTTGAGAGGTTATTGGGTGGTACTCATAGTCTACCGTCTTGTATTTAGTTGCCACATTGAGCTGAGCACTAGCTTGGTCTCCAAATATGGGGCTGAGCTCTTGCATCACCTTGTTCACACGGCCATGCTCGTCGTACGAGAAGTGCGTGCTAGCATTGGCATTGCTCACCTTGCTAACCCTACCTTCTAGGTATTTCTGACTGAACACCGCAGTACTGGCTTTGTCATACGAAATATAACTCGCATCTTTCTTGGCAGTCGCATCGCTAGGCCAAGTAGCGTCCTCCAGATAGTATTTTACATCGTTTACGTTACCTGGTCTCGTCCCAAAACTAATGGTTTGTCCACTATTGCTGAAACCATATTCGCCAGTCTCCGTGATCCTCGAAGTTTCAGGATCATACATGGTGTACGAAACGTACTGGATCTTATTCTGTGCCGCTTCACTGCGTGTTCTTTGGTCTGCATTTTGAGAAAAACGTATCCTTCCCGCACGATCGTAAAGGTATTGACTCACTCCACCATCAGGCGATTCAGAATTTAACAACTGACCTAGGGAGTTCGCATAATAATAAGTGATGAGCCTGTGTTTAGGTTTCCTGTTTTTTGTAACAGGATCCGTGCTATTCACATCTATAAAATCTACACCTTCTGGTGGCACAGTAGCCACCAATGCGTTGGACTTGTCATAGTAATATAAGGTAAAATGATACAGCTTCTGTGGATACGACACCGTAAAACTTTCATTGAGTTTCCCAAAACATCCATTGAAATAGCTATTCACCACCTCTTTCTTCTTCTCTATGGCGAGATCGATCATGTACTGTTTAAAGGCACTGGCAAACAGATCTTCACATTGCTTGCTACACATCAGGCCTTGTTGTAGGTCATTCAAGGCATTCTGCAATTGTTTCAATGAGAAATTCCCGTCCATCCAATTGGTATGAACCTCCAAAAGTTCCTTGGTTTTAGTTTTGATTTTCAGATCATCGCTACCATACACCCCACTCAGGCATTCGGAAATCATCCTTGTTTTTTCTGCTTTCAAATATTTGCTACAAAAATCCGCAGGAAGACTCTGCAGTGTTGCAGAGGGATTAGCCTTGAGGTAATTTCCTTTTAAGATATCGCAGTCATCTGGAGGGGACAATACTCTATCAAAATCACCCCTACACTGAGCAATCACAGAAGGCAAGAGGGAACCAAATGCAGCAGGGTATGCTTCTAGATTCGGAAAAGTAATTGCTACAGGAGAATTACTAGCTGGCACTGCACAGCCCGTACCGTTTAAAATAGTAGTATAATCACATGTAGCACAGGACTCTTGTGTATCCGTAAACGTCTTTTGAAAATCCGAAAAAGGCATGTTCTTCACCGTATTGAAGTTGGCATAGACATTACTTGCATTTTTCAGCATCAAATAATTATAGATGTCATCGCCCAATTCTTCCCGCTCATCATAAGAAATCAGAGGCAAGCCTTCAGCATTTACGTCGAAAGGGAAAGTTCCATTATTTGCCGTGATACGGTCTAACAAATACTTGTGCCCCGCTCCTATCTCATCTATTTTATCGCTCAAACAAGTGTTGAGACTGTTAAATGCCATTTTACATCTTGCATCACTAGAATAGGTAGGCGACTCACAATCAGCAATACATTGATTCACGTTCAGCTCCAAGAAAGCCGCCAAAGTAGCTTCAAGCTTGCGAATATTGTCATTTAAAGACTTGTATTTATCATAGTCCGTATGGTTCTCCGGCATATTATTAACTTGGGAAATAAGCTGTATGTACTCATTAGAGGACATCTGATCCAAGGTATAGTTCTGATATATTGGCAAATTGATATTGGCCAATATCGTAGTAATAGTCACGTTACTCAAACTACCGTATGAGTACCTCTTGGTATCACTCATAACTTCATTATAAGTCTCTCGGTAGTCATAGAGTAAAGCTTTCTTTTGTTCTTTACACATGCTACTACAATCGCTAGCTGGTGCTATGCGTTGACAATTTAGATTGCAGTCCTCCTTTACTTTTACTTTGAGCAAATAGAAACTTTGCTTGTCGGTACTAGAGATTTTTTGGTTTTCTAAAAGTGTAGGCAACAGTTTGGCACCTCTCTCGTCAATTTCAGAAGAACCATAATCTTGAACATCGTACAGCTCCATGGCTGTGATATCGGCATCTTCCAAAGTTTTATAGTTTTGGCGACCATAGGCCTCCTTAAACTGTGCAAATATGACTATATCCGCAGCATCGACAGAAGTCTTCAAATTCTTCACAAAGCTATAATCATCGATATTATAGTCTTCCGTGCCCCTTTGTTCATTCTTTTCTCTACCGTTGAGTGTCTTCAGAACCCACAAATCACTAGGCATCTGCATCTCTATGATATTTGTGTTCGAATTTAAAAAGGAGTTGTATACACCTGTTGTGGATCTATAGCTGAGTCTCACATAATTAATATAGTTATTTCCATCATAAACGGTAGTCATTATATTAGTAGAAAGCTTTATGGTATGTTTACCCTTTGTAAAAGTAAATGGTACAGGAATGGAGGCGGTTGTGTTACTTGGATTTATTTCCATGAGACCCGTTGTTTTGACCAATTGCCCATCGATATATAGCCAGTTATAAGCTGTTGCACCATACCCCCTTAATTCAATGTAGATAGTATAGTCTCCGGCGACTTTTACATCTATGATCGTGTTTGATATGGTTGGGAACCCCGCACCAATGGATCCATCATTAGAGCCAATACCATCCGTTTGAAAATTGCTTTGGTTAATAGGCCTTTTGTACAAGGAATTGATCACGGGGTCTATATTTTCATCATACTCATGATCCACAGGATATACAGGATTGTACTGTAAAGTAGTTAAGGTAAACTTTGCATTGCTCGAGGCTTGAGAGTTGTTACCACCAATCTCCACCTCATCGGCATACCAACGGTCGCTCAAACAAGAAGCATCTTGGACTTCTACAGCCCCATGACAAGTAGGAGCCGTTTTCTTCATAAAAGTATAGGCCATCGCATACCCCACACTTGTTACATTGGTGGCTATGATCTCCTGCTCTAAAACATAATTGCCAGTTCCCGCAGCAGTGGCTATAAAATCTAAGTTAAATTCATAATCGTATTTACCATCATCTGTTGGCCTATTTACTTTAACGATCTCATCAGCGATCAACTTATTACTTACAGGATCCTTCAACCTCATTTTGATCAATGAAGTAGCACCAATCACATTTAAATTTTGAATCTTGCAGTGTAAGGTATAGGTATTGTACCTTACCAAAGCTTGGCCCACTAGTGTGTACTGGAACTGGTAAGTATTATAATCAGAATTTGGATCGTCTACCACCGTGAATGCAGGTGACTCTTCATAAGTTCCGTTATTTCCCACAAACCCAGAAACCAGGAACTTATCTTTATCTATATAGCGCTCCTTACGCAGTACATACCACTTGTCTTTGGAAAAATATTGATCCGCAAACTGAGTTTGGTAGGTGCCCGCATTCACCTTTAGGTCCTGATCTACGTCAAGTGTTTTTTGTTCCACCACCGTACGGCCAGTAACAGGATCTCGATAAGGCTCTATGGTTCTAGTAACTACATAGTTGCCTGCATCAAGGTTCAGCGTCTCATCATTAAGGGTAGTACCTATATTATACACCCTTTGGTTCCCTTCACAATCTGGAATACCTGTAGCCGTCTCAGGAAAGTTCTTACTAACACTATAGACTTCGACACCAGTCTCTTGATTTACAATATTTACCTGGATCGTAAACTTACAGTCTTCACAGACATTGTCTCCCAAGACCCAGCGATTCACATCCATAAAATGCTTGACCTTAACATCGGTATCGTCGCAGGTCACGTAAAAAGTGGATGAAGCAACTTTCTTTAAATTAAGTAAATCTAGTTGATCATTTTTCAACACATCCTGATTGATATTAAAATTACTTTTCTCCGGTTCGTCCAAATCTTGTAAAGAAGTAGTATTGCCACAACTCGACAGGGCAGTAGCAATGACCTTTCCTTCAATGTCTGTATAGGTCACAGAACCTACCCCATTGGGATCTATAGTTACTGTTTTCTCTACGTTTTTAGGTAAATCATCCTTTCCAAACACTCTGATCAACTCATCGTCAGTAGCCGACATATAGCTGTATTTGATCTCCTTGCCGCTGGTAATCTTAAAATTATCCCCCACACCAGAAATTTTGAGTGGCCTTGAGGCGGGTTCTTTTTCTGTCACCGTATAGGCATAAGGATAGCCCCCCGCCACGTCTACATAGGCTTCCAGTGTATTGTTATTGCTGTAGTACATACCAAGCCCTTTGCTTTCATCTACAGCTTCTGGGCTCACCAATGTGTATTTTTGACTAGCAGTGCTTGCAAACTGCTCCCTGTCAAAATGCTCCGTGGCAAAATCATAAGAATGGCCATCAACCAGTACATCAAAGAATTCGGTAGCATAGGCAAAAGTATTTTGACAAAGGGTATTCGAGTTCGTACCCACCAAACGCATCGTTGCAGTGGGCACCGTGCCTGTCTTACACATAGGCGCCATCATAGACTGCACGGCTCCTCCGCCTTCTTCACTGTAGGCAGTTTCCGCGACCATAACCATACTCTTGGTACTGTCATAAGCCTGCGCTTGGCGTACATTGCCCAGCCCATCTACGTATGTAATGCTTTGGACCGCTTTCCCGCCTTCAAGATAGGTTACGCTGTAAGACCAGTTGATCTTATTGTTATCATCGCCTCCTCCATTGCTTGCCAAACTTCGCCCAGGTTTTGGAATAGGCACTGCTTGAGGCGCCAGTTCTATGAAGGAAAGTCCAGACCACATCAAGTCCTCATAAGTGGTCGGCGATGCCAAGTGGCTATATTGTATCCCAATTCTCACATAGTAATACTGAGTATTGTTTCCCTGTGGTAAAACAGGCAGATTCCCCTGCAACTGCTGTAGGCCTGTTAGGGTACTGAGCACCTGTACGGTTTGGCTAAGACTTGAAAAATTGGGTGTATTGATCCCATCAGCATCCTTTACCATAGGAATAAGCTGCGTCACTATTTTATAATCAGAAACACCCGTAGGAGCGGTATAGGTCCCCAATGTTGCCGTCACAGTACCTGCAGGGGAATTAATGATAGCCCCCCAAGTTGGGGCTGTAATCTTGAGTGGAGAAACAGGCAGGAAACTCGTACAAATATCAACAGTGGGTATATTTACAGTAAGGACGTTGGAGAGTTCGGAGGTACCATTTGCAGAAGTTGTCTGTGTAACAGCTACATAATTATCCCCAATAGAAAAGTTTGAAACTGGCACACTAATGACCATACTTGTAGCCCCTGCTTGTGTATAGCGGCCTAAATATTTAAGAGAATGCCTCCCTAAACTATTAGTCAGATAGACTTCTACCGTAGCATCCGAAAGTTTAGAGACTGTAATATCGACGTTATTAGTACTAGAGTTGACAACAGCGCTGGGAGTCGCTGGAGGCAGAGGCGCCAAAGATCCATTGGCATAGTCCAAAGACAACATTTTTCGATACGGATTATCTGCGGATGTAATATTTCCAGCCACAAAAGCAGGAGGTGCATCAGACGAAAGATGAATTGCAGCATCCATAGAGTTTATCATCCTTATTGTATTCCCTTCAATATGAGATTGTGCATTTATATTTTGGTTTCTACCATAAACATAAATCCCAAAATAATTGCTTTCCTCTGAATTAAGACCAGTTTGTGTAGTTCCAATATAGTTGTTAAACATATCGCATACTCCACTTTCACTAATTGAAACAATATTTGAATATTTACTTACAATAGTACATTGACCAATAGAAATATAATCAGAAGATAGAACCCAAATTCCTAAACCAGGATACAGCGTATTATTAGACTCACTCCATCCAATTTTTTGGTTTAACAAAGAAACTCCATTACAGTTATTCACAAAAATACCTACATTTAATAAAGTATTTCTCTCACATACTACTGCCTGACAAGAAGATAAATTAAGTTTAAATTCAAGAAGAGCATTATTCCCCATCAAGATATCAGGATTCGTAAGCCCGACAGGAACACCCAAAGTATTGTCTGTAAAGTTCAACCCATTAATATTAGCCCAAGAAAATCCTTCTGTAAAAAAACTTGTAAAAACGTTATTATTCACATTAAGATTCTGTCCACTAAGACCGATAGTTAATAAAGAATATTGACTATTGGAGGTAATAAAACTACTTCTCGTTCCCATCCAATTGTGATGTAATTGTAAACCATTTACCGCTCCTGCCATAATGTTGCCATTAAAATCAGTAAACTCACAATTCGATATTTCAAGATTATCCACATCATTAAATATCAAACCTATAGAAACATCCTGAAAACTGGGATCTGCCCTATACACTCCATCATAAAGTCCCAGTCCTTTTAGTATCGAATTACTAGAACCAGACCATAATGACATAATCCCCTCTATTCCATTGGTATTTATAAAAACATTAAGGAACTGAGGACTATCCGTAGCACCTGCTATTCTAGGCTGTGAGAGTCCATCTAAATATACTTTTTTTGTAATTACTGGTAGAGAGCTTGTCAAAGTAATCGTGCCACCACTCGTAGCACCACCATTTAAATTGAACTTGATGTGTGTGCCTCCTGTATTGGCATTGGCCTGGTTGAGCGCCCATCGTAAAGTACCACAAACGTTGGCATCGTCAGTCCGATTGACTTCCACACAATTTGCAAAGCCTGACACCGTAGTCGTACAGCTACACGATTGGGCTTGTAAAGCAGTACTGCAGCCCAAAGAGATGATCACTCCGATCATTAAGGCATAAGATCTTAATAGGTCTGTGAAAACCAGTCTTGTCCTATTTGACGAAAAGCCATCACTTACCATGAACCTTCGTTGCGAAAGCCTGCGTGACACAGACTTTGACATAGTCATTAACTTACACAAAGCCAAAAGGCTTGTGTATATTTTTGTTAAAAGAGGTCTCAACATCTTAGGTCTTAAAAGATCGAGTTTCATATCTGTGTTATTTTATGTCTTTGTGTTTTTATATCTATCGTGTATTGTTTTGAAAACGCTCAGGCCTCCTATTTATTGAGTTCCTTTATGGTCTTCTGCTGAAATTCCTTACCATACATGGGTACAAACCTATTGTCTACCACCTCGTACCCATGCCAAGAAGTAAGCTCTTTATTAGGTAAGTATATGGAGTACTTATGGGAAGCTGGTGGTGTGGTTATTTTCTGTATCACGTATACATCATATACCCCAAGGTTCCCCTCCGCATACATATACATGTTTTCGGTTTTCACATCGATCCAATAAAACAATTGCACGTCCTTATTTTTGGTCATCACGCACTTGATTTTGTGGTAAGCCTTGCCTGCCAAAGTGTCTATCTTTTGGTACTCGTAAGTAAATTCACCATTGTCCTTCTCGAAAAAATCCACAAAGTTCTTCTGCTTCTGCTCTTCAGAAATGCCTTTGTTCCGTACAGAGTCTATCAACATTTGTTTATTGATCTCATCAATGTACACGATGAGCTTTGCATCGCTCAAGGTTTTGATCGTGCCTATATTATACTCATAGCGTTCGCCATCCATATACACATAGCCACCTTTAAAAAGCTGATATTGTGGCAGACGAAATATATCCGTTGGGTTTTTAAGCTGATAAGCAACACTTTCAAAGACTATGGCATACTTGGACTTCCCAGAAAATTTCTGTAGCGAATGCTCCATGTAATACTGTGCTTTCTCCGCCTTGTCCTTAAAGTTCGTTTGTGCACAAATATTGACTACGAAACACCACAAGACCATATAAATAACTAGACCGTACCTCATATTATATTGCTTTAAAGCGCCTGACACTCTTTAGATCTAAACTCGCGAACTCTTTGATTTGCGGCGTTCATCTCCAAACAGGTCAGTACTTATTTTTTTTGATCGTTATACAAATGTTTCGTCACCGTTTTCACACCGACATTGGCCACTTCAGCTTTACTTTCAATGTTTCTGCCCCTACCATCATAGTAAAAGAATGAAGCAAAATTATTCTCATCCAATATCGCTGTGGTACGACCATATTTCTGATCATATACCGAGGCGCTGATCATGGATTGATAAGGCCCTACTCTAAAATCATCGTAAATACTCAGTCCAGAACTGGCCGCATTATATACATAAGCTTCAATTTTGTTATCTGCAGATGTACTTAAGGGTGCCTCCAAATCAGCCCTTAGCAAGACCCAATTGCCAACTTCCAGATACGGACTCTGCGAACTCGCTTCTATCTTATTGGTGCTAGAAGTCTGCAATACCAACTTGGTGAGACTACTGCTCTTATGCACCCATACCATTGCTGTATACTTTCTGTAAAATTCCGCAGCAGGGATACTCGACTTCAATACCGTAAACTTGAGCCCTGTTGCCCCACCTGCAGTCGCAAAGCAATAGTCTCCTGTATGTGGATTGACCAAACTTTTCAGAGAAGGCAACACATAATTTTTGGACGCGACGTTACAGGTTATCTGGTACTTAAACACTGGAGCCGAACTTGTAAAGTTTGAATTACTAAAGGTATTATCCAATGTCAAGCTGGTCAATCTTGCTTTGCTGAACATGAGCTTAGTTCCCCAAAGGCAACCCGCTGTCGGATTGTTAAAAGCATAAAAGGCATCATACTTCTCCATCCTATCGGTAAGAAGATATGGATTTTTGAGTTCATCGTAATACAAGAGCAACTTCCTTGTGGCACCATTGGTAAACGTAGCATTATATCTCGCCACAGGCACATTGGCCGTTACCCCAGATATTTGAGAACAGATCTCCACTTCCATAGAGCCTGCGCCTGTAGCCGTAAGATCCGTAAAATTCATAGTGTAAGCTTCATCGGCCTGTTGTTTGGTGGCCACTCCGAATATTTGAGCCGCATTTAAGGTTAAACCGGAATGTTCCAAATAGTCCGTGGTGGTAGAACCAGACTTGGTACGGTATAGGTTTTCTGCACCTTCATGCACAAAGGCTTCACTTTTAGAATTGGCTGCTGATGAAGTGGCCATTTCATAGTCGTAACCTAGATGCTGCGCAGAATACTTTCCCAAAATATCTTTAGTTTCGATGACATTCCCAAAAATATCATACAGCGTAGTCTCTCCAACTTGCTTCCAAGTCGTATTAGCACCCGTAAAATTAAATGGAGTAATCGTAAAGGTTGCATCAGCGCCCTTGTCTGCTTCGTATAAATAAGACCTTGAAGGCCTATAAAACTTACCTGCGCCAATATGTTTATTGAGGAAATTCCAGCCCCCATTGAGCTTACTGCTTACCCCAGTACTTCTGCTTGTAACACCGTTTGTCAAAAATACGCTGTTAAGCTCCTGAGCGCCATATTTAGTATATCCATCGTGAAACCCACTAGCATCTATACGCGGCAACATGATATCTGTTAAGCCCCAAGACTGATAGTCCCACTGAGTAGCTGATACCGACAAAACCTTATCAGGAACACTAGTGTTCCCTAGATACTGATAGCTTGCTGTAGATGACGCTAGTATGTTACTATTGGCATCAGAAATATCATAAGGCCCTAATTCTTTGTATTTCCAATAAGCAGGTACCACTCTAGTAATCTTACTTTCGTTTTTGGAGTCTTTGTAGGTCGACTCTAACACCTGGCCTGTGTAGTAATCGAATGCATCGTAGGTAGTAGCACTTACTAAACCTTCAGAGGTAACGGCACTTACTTGTTTCAGGATAGGTGGCACATAAGAGTATTTCATATTGGTATAAGCAAAGTTACGATTGGTAGCAGCATACATATAAGGAATGAGTAAGGCCGTAGTTAAAGTAATTGCAGATTCTTTAGTCTGAAACGACTCTCCCCAAGTTTGATCGTACCTACCAGGTATTGCATAACTAAGCCTAGCGGCATCGGTATACGGATCTGCGCTTGTGGAACTTGATGACTGGGTTCCATCAATAAGCTTAACCGCTTCAGAAGTTCCTGCATAGATATATTCTTCCTTATCGGCATATTTGCCTTCAGAATTTAAACTTTTCCTGCTTTTCAGCACCCCATACATGTCTGTCACATCTTTATAGGTGTAACTTTTAACGTAGTAATTATCAGATCTATTCCATAATACTGTAATTGGAATCGGTATGGGTATCTTGATCCACCGCAGCCACTTCGGCTTGTCTTTGAATGGTTGAAGCCAAGCCAAAATTCCAAACATACCTATCCCCCCTATTGCACTTTTCATGGCAGGACTGGTTGGGGACTTAAAGTTTTCCTCAAAAGAATAGCCCGCATCTTTTGGGGTATAGAACTCATATACTTGTTTTCCTTTTCGCCGAGACACAACCTGTGGATTAGCATCAGCCACGTTTTCTCTTTTCGCATAGCCATTTTCTACGGTAGTCTTGGCATAAATAATACGCGGAGCCGGCAAAAAGCCTTCTCCCACAAAATTAGAGGGCTGAATGACACATGATTTATCTCCCACAGGCTCTACCGTAGCCACACCTTCCGACTTGCCAGTACCATCACTATTGGAGTCATAATAATAATTTGTTTTATAAACATTACTATGTTTTCCATCTACAGCACCGTAGTTTGAGGAATACGCAAATTCATCTGAGTAAGAAATAGACTTGACCCTGCTGCCTGTATATACCTCCTTGTACACAGGTGTCCTGAGATATGACAAATGCGGTACAAAGGCTGTATAATTTCCTGCCGCATTTGGCTTAAGCATAAAACATTCCCTGACGAGGCACTCAAACGTTCCATCACTTATAAAATAATTTTTGAGGTTATTAATGCTTTTCATAATCGCATCTATGGGTGTTTCGTTTTTATCATCGTACATGGATGAGGCATCAATCGATGGACAGCTAAGAGGCGTACAATTCAATACGTTTAGTGAGTTTTTGAGTGCATGCATCTTAAAAGATTTATCGTACATAAAATCATAAAATCTCTTAAAAAAAGGTACTTCACTGTTTCTGCGCGTTTCTAAAACTATTTTTTGGGTTTTAGTACCCGATAACACTTCCCCAAAAGTACTTACATAACAATCATCCGTTATTTTGGTATGGTCAGAATAATCCAAGACCCCTTTGTTATTCTCCAAAAAGGCTATTTCTCCATATAACTTTTCTTGAGTATCAAACAATGACTGACCAATGCTCCCTCCATTGCCTAAGTTTTTTCCATCTTTAAGCAAATCACTAATATCGACCTCTATCTCCAACTTATTATCAGCCAAAAGTTTTAAAGCAGACACTTTACGCATCACAAAGGCATCTTTATTTTGCACTTTGGCATACCCCGAAGCCTCCATTTCTACAGAGATTTTCCCGCCTGAGGGTATAGAAACCGAAGACAAAGCATACAATTTGGCGTTAACATCAGCTACATCTTTATTCAATTCATTAAAGTGCTGGTAAGCATTCACAGATCCGACTTGACTCTTTCCTGCAACGTTTTCAAAAACACTCTTCGCATTTTTAGAAAAATTAAACCAGCCATCATAACTATTGTTATCAAACGATGGATTTAAATCAGGATTTTCGTCAAAACTATAAGAAAGGTTATAGGGAGGAACAGCCACCTCAGTACCTTGTTCGTCGTAAGCATACTGTTGCACTTTTCGCAAAGTAAGTTTCCCTGTTTGATAGCCAGAGTTGGCATCAACATGATAGGGGACTTGGCCATTATTAATTTTTGTAGCTCTAGTTGTATTGATTTGATTTGGAACCATACTAGATACCGAATAATCATACAAAAACCGAGTAGAGGAAAGCTTTGTATTATTACCATTATTCCTAACCAAGTCGGCGTTATAACTAGTAAAGCCCTTTTTGTAGCTAGCCCTCTTTTTGTACAATGCTACTTCTGTAGTTGCAAACAATGCCTGATTCCCCAAATTAGAATAATCAACCGCTGGTTGAGCTTGGATTGTTGAATTATAAGCATCACCATTTACAAGATTGCGATCACCGGTACCATTAGCCTCAAAACCATCCAAACGCTTCGCATACTGATATTGACTGATGTAGTTCTTGGATTCCACACGCTCCAAGTAATAAATTTCTTTAGTGCCTGTGGATACACTGTATGCATCATCCCCCTTGTCCTCTATAAAACCCGGAGAATGGTTCATCCCCGTAAAAGGGTTCCTCCATCTATAATCATCGGCAACTTTTACATATTTAAATCTGACCCAATAACCTAAATCTCCATCACTTGGCCCTGGAATATCATCATAATCTACATAATCAGGCCCGACAATAGCCGTAAGTAGCCATGCATACGGATACCAATACTCTTCCTTAACCGTTAATTTATTTCTATCAACCTTCTTAGAGCCTCTATCATAAGTATAATACTTATCTGCATTTTTCTTTGGGGCTTCATTGACGTTTTTCAAGGCAACACTAGAAACTTCCGTTTTACCAGAAAGCGACAAATTGGTCGCACTTTTTTGAAAAACAGGTAAGTTAAACACATAGGTCATTCCATTCCCATTTTTTACAGTTATATCTGCAATTAAGTCTTTGGATACATTACTATTTGCCAACAACGCGTTATACGGGTTATAAGCCTGATATTCATGATATTCACGTCCATCAGCTGGTGATGAGGCCCCATCAGGCTCCTTCAAATAAAATACCTTGTCTTTATCTCCTGCAAGAGGATCGTATTTGTAATGTTGATAAATACTACTGGGATGTGTACTCACGGTTCCGATCTCATTGAAAGTTCGGTATTGAATATTGGTGCCCCTTTTGATCGTTTTGCTGCCATTCCCCAAGGTATACTCGCCATCCTTTTTCACGCTTTTCATAGGATAGAACACTGGAATTTTATACTCAGCGCCCAAAAAGAAAGCCCTTTCCCCACCAGTTTCCCCAGTACTTTCTATTGTATAGCGATTGGCACCAAAATCGTTGTAGCCCTCTGATGAAAAATTAAAATCTCCAGCAAGATCTCCTCTCGCTTTTAACACAGGCTTATGCTCGTATTTCTGCACATCGGTATTCATATCCACCAATTGCTGTTCCACAAATATGGTATTGTCAAAATCCTTATCTCCTACATTGTCAGATTTCTTCAGCAATGCCAAAATATCCAAATTCCTGTTGATCACGGCCTTGCTTGCGGCAGTCCATTTGAGCACTTCTTTTCTCTGCGTTTTAAGCTTTAAAGGCGGATTGAACGCTGCAGCCACTACTGAGGTTGGAACAGATATCTCTAAATTTCTATCTTGAGATCGGAATCTATAGCGAGAAAACTCCCCATATTCATCCCTAACAAATTGTGCACCCAATCCCAAGCCTCCTGCAGATATAATGAAATTATCTTTTTGAATATATGAAGGATTGTTAAGCGCTTTGGTGAACTGACGTTGCTTGTCAAAATATATCTCCCCTTCTGTAGTATAATCCGCAATAAAATCTTCATTAGCACGATCATAAGTTTGTAAATATCCATACCCCATTGCTTTTTTGGTTATGGACATGGTTTCATTATAAGTTTGATAATATCTCCCAGTCACACTAAAATCTACAGGAGAAACCGAAAATGGAACCGTAACGGAAATACCAAAACTATTATTGAGTTTACTCACGTTATTAATGGGAGCAATTGATGAATTATAGGTTCCTGGATATTCAAAGCGCTCTATGGAATTCGTAAAACCATTTACCATACCTTTTAAAGCATCACGCTGATTTCGAAAAAAAGCGCCAAAACCTGTCATTTTAGCACCATTCTGTTTAAAGTTAGTCTGATATTGTATAATTCCTACAAAAGGATCAGCAACAGAAAAGTCCAAACCAACCTCTTTTGGATTGCTCGATTGAACCATACCTGCACTTCCAGTAAATCCATAAGCCTCAAAACCTAAAGAAGCTCCCATAGTAGTGGAGAATCCAGAATAATTATTGTAATCCATACTAAAACTTCCTCCCAAACTCGTAATGCTAAGGACATTATCAGACTCCTGCGCTTCATTCGCAAAATCAACGGAAGCGGTCACACCAATCCCCAGTCCCCACAATTTTTCATTATTCCAATCATAAATGGTATTACCGCCTTTCACGTCATCAGGCAAACCAATCATATCTCGGGTTACCGCACCAGAAAAACCACTAAAGCCAAAACCAAACGCAGATGCTTCCTGATCCGGGTTCATTCCGTTATGATACCCTATGGACATCGGGTACTCTGGTATGGACGTAATCGGGATATTGTAATTAAAAGCACCAGTACTTAAACTTACGTTGTCATTAACATCGGCAGATTGATAGCCAGATACATCAGGATGTGAAGGACCACTGGTAAGGGCCCAAGTAGCCTGTGTTGGGATATAGGTGCTCAATATTTGGAGCAACATCAACAAGGAGATAGGTCTTCTGAATTTTCTAAAAAACAAAAACATATTGTATCAATTTTTAATTGTCAAATTGTAATTTTTCTGGGTCAATGCTTCAAAGTCTTGAAAAGCAAAGTCAAATGCGCGCTGAGCAAACAATTCATCCTTATACTTCATCATGAAGCCTTTATCTTTTTGAGCTTCTAACTTTGTTTTACTGAACACATATAAGAAACTAAGCTTATTGTTATATATATGCGGATTTTGAAATGTATAAAACATTGGATAAATGGTATCGTAACTGGCAGTTAAAACATAAAGATTTTTCAACATCCCATAGGTCAGGTAATTCCATTTCCCAGAATATTCAGGAACTGAACCAACACCGCTCAGCATGGCATTGTCACCGCTTTTAAGCTCCAAATTAAGCCTAAAATAATAAGATCGGTCATAGTCCTTTTCCCTTTCTTCCAACAAATCAGGCTTTGGGGCTTTGGGGCTTTGGAACTCCATGGCTGTCAAATACTCTTTGGGCAACCACTGTAATGAATATGCACAAATATCTGACTGAGCCAAAGACACATATCTTTCGTCTTTGTTCAATTTCAAGAGCAACTCTTCAGGGGTATAGCTACAGGAAACCAACAAAAATATGCTAAGCAAACAAATACTAGTTCTTATTTTTCTTGTAAATTTCATTGAGGTCTTGCAATATTATTTGAGTTAGATCATCCGCTTCTTCCGCATACAAAATGTTTCCGTCTGCTGTAGCACCTAATATGATTTTATAATGGTGTTTCTTACCGTAATCGGCAATGTAAGAGTTAATAGTCTCTATATTAGGTTTACTTAGTTCACTTCTTCGTTTGCCCATATCATCAGAAAACTTCATTTGATATTCATTAAGCTCTTGCTCTGCTTGATGAATCTGGGAAGGACTGGGTTTTGTTTTGCGAAAAGCAATATAGCGGCTTTTCACCGTATCCAGATTTGACTGTGCGACCTTCATGTCTGCTTCAAAAGCCTTGCTAGCATCAATAATTCCTTGGTACTTTTCCATGAGTACACCAACTTTAACGTAACCGATTTTAGGAGTTTGATAAAACTTTGTCGCATAGAAAACAGCAACACCAACAATCAATGATATAACTGTACTGATAATAACATTAGTTAACTTCATATAAATTTTAATTAAACAAGTCGAGATACCAAAATTTGGTTACTATGTGTTTCAAAAGTAGTAACTTTATAAACATATTCCTAATAAAATTTTTTAAAGCTGATGAGGACTGGCCATACATTGTTTCAAACCCTATAATCGTATTATTTAGTTGAAACGAGTTAAATGTTTTTTACTTGGGAAATATCATTCGCTGAGTCTTTTAGCCCGAGCAACAAAAGTTTATGCACTATCTTCAAAAAGTTTTCCGAGCATCTGAAAGTAGTTTTGGCTGCTAAAACTTTTTTTTATGCAGCTAAACATTGAAGGTTTGGTAGCTAAAACAATTTGGTCATGCCGCCAAAACTTTTAGTTTCTCGGGCTTAAATTCCAAGTTTTAGCTGCGTAAACTCAAAAAAATAGCCTTACAAAATCGGATTTTGTAAGGCTAAAACTTTTATACCCACACTAGATGAGTATACTTACTGAACAAAGAACTCGGCCATACTACGATAAGCCCAAGATTCTGAACCAAGGTCTATGTCACTATAAGGGGATCGATGAGTGTGCCCGTACGGAGTGTAAGGGCAACCCCATAAGCTCTTCTCACCTCAAGTCTGTAACTTCCTTTAGGTAAACTTGCAGGGATGCTGAACACCAATTTGCCTTCTGTACGGTTAGCGATAACACTAACCTTGGCCTCTGAGCCATCACCGAGCGCAACAAAATAGATGCCATCAGTAACATTGGCAGGATTGAACTTGAGTTCCTCTCCTACGATTTGCCCAATACCACCGGGGCTCAACTTGCTGTTGGTTGCTCCAGTAACCACATCAGTAAACTCCAGCAGATAGGGTGAAGGCATAGGCTGGAGTACCTTTTCAACCTGTGCTGTTTGCATACTGGCATAGAGCTCATTACCTGCTGAAATCGAAGCCTTGATCGTATGACGAGAGCTGTCATAACTATCAGTGGCTGATGTAAATACTCCCGTGATGCCTGGACGGATATTGCAGATGGGAAGGAGGACGCTATTGCCCTCCCTTACTTCGTCAACAACTACCCTAAAAAGGAGGAAAAGCGTAGCCCTGATGTCGGCCTCGGTAAGCGTACTACCGCGACGGAGCATGAGCTTGATGAGGTCGTCTACACTAAAGGTTTGATTGGTGAGTACCCTTGCAGATTGATCGTTAGGATCTGGGGTAATCGGATTTGGCTGAAGATAATACCTGATTGACATTTTTCAATTGGGTTTTAAACGTTGAACAAAAAACTGATTTTAATTCTAGCTATAACGCCCCCAGATAGAAAGATATTGTGCGAGTATATATTATTTGAAAAAATTTTCTGCTTTTTTGTGGCAACACCTAAACCAACTTCAAATAAAATGTTGTACACCGCCACTATGGCCAAAAATGTAACATTTCCGAAAAAACTTTGACGCTCGCTTCTCAGCAAGTATACTTTAAAAGAAAATGGCTCTAGTCTATTAGATGGTTGCTATAAATGATCATTGTTGTTCATTTATTCTCTAATGATGATCTTAAATGGTTATTTTAACAACAAAGACTGTATTTTATTCACTTGAATAAAATACAGTCTTTGTTGGCCTGACCGGATCCGTTGCATGGAGGAGGCATCCAAGAAAATGCGAGGGCTTACGTGGGTGGTGGCCAACAAATCCTTGTGTTCGAAGGCGAGGCACGAGCCAAGTCATCCAAGGATTTGGGCCATGTGCGCAGCAGGGAAGCTCCGCAATTTTCTTGTTGGCCTTGATTTTTTGCTACTTTTCCATCAAGGAAAAAGTAGGCCCCCACGGCAGTGGCAAGTAAAGCATGTTTAGCAACCATTCCCTAGACTAGAGCCAAGAAAATTAAAAAAAGTTAAAATAAAAATACTGGTAGGGACAAAATCAATCCTGCTCCCGATTGTCGATCACTTTGAGCTTTTGGCCAAATTTGATTTCAAAACCATCGAGCTCGTTCAGTTGAATAAGTTCCTCAGGCTTCATTCTGAAAAATTTAGAGATAGAATATACAGTGTTGCCTTTGGCCACGATGTAGTAGGTTTGTCCATCTTCTTGGCTGATCTCACCTTTGTTACCCAAGGCAGCTACGTTAGCGTTATCATATTGTTTGTTGTATTTATTGTATTCGGTACCATTGGCCATAGACAATGTGATATCTGAGATGATATGAATACCGTCACCAGGTAGGCGCACTGGCCTAAAAGACTGCAACTTAGTAGTGGTCACGCCGTTCATCCTACGAATCTCGGTCTGTGGCACCTTGAACATTGTAGCAACCTCATCTACCGTTTGATCAATAGAAGTAATGTATACTTGCCCATAACTCTTGATCGAGTCAGCCCCGATAATTCCAAAATCAAGACGTCTGTTGAGCTGTCTACCAATAGGATTGTCATTAGAAGCCAAAGGTGCATCTTCTCCAAATCCTTGAACAAGGGCCGTCTTGTCTATACCCTTTGCTTTGAGGTAGTTAAAGGCTTCTTTACTTCTGAGTTCCGAAAGCTTGAGGTTATAATCACTAGGTCCGAAATTATCCGTATAGGCACCCAACTCTATCTGCAACTGAGGGTTTTTCTGAATCACATCGAAGAGTTTATCCAATACGATTTTGCCTTCTGGTCTCAGTTTATAATCGTCAAAGTCAAAGAATACGTGCTCAAAAGTCGCTTTGGTAGCCAGTTTCTCAAATTTCCTAAGTTTGTAATCCTTCACGGTATACTCTACATCAGCCAAGATATCGGTACGTTCCTTTTCTAAAACCACCTTGTAGTATTTTTTCCCCTCCATACTCTCAAATCTGAACTTGCCCTCATCATCCGTATTCATCTTACGGATCACGGTACCCGTAGAGTCCTTGATCAGCACGGAGATATTTGACGCTGGAGTGGTTTTGTCAGCCATCATCAGTTTGCCATTCACAGAAATACTATTAGCTTCTGCAATAGAATCTTTGGGAATCTCGGCGATGATATCCTCAACGCTTACAATGTTGAACTTATAAATATCATCGCTACCCACGCCACCTTCTCTATTAGAAACGAGGTAGCCATATTTGTCACCATGAATGTAATAGAAATCGTCGCGAGTGGAATTAAAGGGCATCCCCACGTTGTGTGAGCTTGTGAGTGTTGAGTCCACAGTCCTAAAGATGTCCAACTCACCCATGCCCTCATAGCCATTTGAAGAAAAATATAGGTTCTTGGTCTTTTTGTCAAAAAAAGGAGAGACCTCACTAAAAGGAGTATTGATCTTATCAAGATTCTTCGCTACGCCCCAGTTTTCGCCATCCCCACTCTTTGTGGAATACCAGATATCATGATGTCCCTTACCTTTGGGTCTCTTCGATACGAAAAACAAAGTATCCCCTCCACCACTCAAGCATGGCTGACCTGACCAATAGCCCTTCATGTTTATATTACCATTCAAAGCCTTTGGTGTGGTCCACTTGAACTTCTCCAGCTTGGTATAGTAGATATTACACTCCCCATTAGATTCTGTATGTTTCACATCACATTTGGTGAAATAATATTTATCTTTCTTGGCATTGAAACAACCTGCACCATCATTGAGCGGCTCGTTGATCTTGTTGAAACTTTGGTCTACCGAAATATCTTTCCAGGTTTCTCCGTCCAATTTAAACATGTATACATCGCTGAAGCTTTGGCCAGTAGTGTTATACATTTTCTTTTCCTTATTACCACCTCTGGTAGCAGTAATAGAAATGGTGGTATCATTCACAAAGATCGCTGGCGCATACTCGCTGGTACCACTATTCACTGGTTCTGGCAATACCTTCAAGCCATAGTTTCGGTCTACCTTAGCTTTCTCTCCCTCCATAAAAGTACAACCATTATATTCCAAGAGCGCTCTTTCATGATATTGCTTGTCGTCTAAAGTGGCGTCTTTCTTAAAGTGGTTAATGAATAGTTCAAATTGCTCTCTAGCGAGATCACATTTTTCGTTGGCCTTAAGAATGGTAGCATACCTAAACCGCACCAATGGGTAATCTTCATGATGATGTGTTTTAGAAAACTGCTTATCTATATAATCGACAACAGCCTTATAGTTGGGCTCTGCTGCCACATAGTCATTGATAATCCTTTGGCTTTCAGCCAACTGATGGTGTACATAGGGATCCCCCGAAAAGGTCTCCAATGCCTTTTGATAATACTGAATGGCCAAAAAATAGTCACCATTGTTGAAATGCTTATCACCAAGGGTAATTTCTTCCGATTTATGATGATGTGGCTGTTTGCCATTTTGAGCTACAAGTAGTTGCATCAAACCCAACATCATATATATATAAAGCTTCTTCACCATGATCCTTAGAAACGAGGCGTTGAAAACCTCTCCATTTGTTTGTTTTTGATCTTTCTTACTACCAATGAGAGCTCATATGCCCCACGTCCCTTTGTTTTGTACCTGAGATCGGAAGCATTCATGTCATAACTGAGTCCAATCTGATACGAATTAGTAGAAAACGCTACAGAAGCAATGTATGCATCTTGTACTCGATACCAGCCTCCTAACAAAAAGCGCCCATTGGCTACCAAGCCTTCCGCCTGATTGAACATTTTAAAGCCCAAATACATGCCCGCATTGATTTGACTCTGGCTTTTTTGATAGGCATATAGCACATTGGGCGACAGGGTAATCCTATCTCCAAGTTTAAACTCCAATCCACCATGCCCTCTCAACAGCATAGGCAACTTATACACAGTACCTTTAGCCAAAGACTCATTCGGTTGATTCAAATGGTATCCCGACGCTCCAAGATAGGCACTCCATTTACTTTCCTCATAGTCTTTGTCTTTGTTGTAGTACCACATCAATCCTCCACTAATGTCAGGATACAACCTTGTGGTCAAAAGAGTAGTTTCGTTGGGATTCACATTGGCATCATAACCTACGAAAGAGCTATATTGTGATCCCCATTGTAGATTATTATAATCGAGACTTTTCTGAATAAAGCCCAATTGTAGGCCAAAGGCCAAATAATTATAAGTACTTTTGGCCAAGGGTAGATTGTAGGCAGCAGAAATACTAAACCCGTTGGTTTTTAAGTTACCATCCCCTGCCCTATCAGAATACAAGGTCGCACCAATGCCTCCCTTATGGTTATGAAACTCTGCCTTTGACTTCAGTGGTATGATACCCGTCACCTGATTAGAAACATAAGGATTCACAATACTTCGCCATTGCATTCTGTAGTTTGAAGAAAAATACAATTGCCCCTCTTGCCCTGCAAGTGCTGGATTTAGATATAAGGAGGAAACATAAAATTGCGAGAATTGTGCATCTTGTGAAAAGCTACGCCACAAGGTCAATTCTACCAATATTAAAAAAATATATTTATTCACTATGTCTTTATTTCACTAAGGTTATCGTACCCACTTTTTCAAATTCTTTACCGTCACCGTATTTCCCTTTAAGCAAGTATGTATAGGCTCCAAGTGCCAAATCATCCCCCGTGTTTTGCAATTTACCGTTCCAACCTATCTTATTCGCTTGTATAAAATCACTCGTTTCATAAACTACCTGTCCCCATCTATTAAACACCACAAAACTAAATCCTGAATTGGCCACATTAATTCCATATACCTTTACATTACTATTTTCAGGGTTTGTAGATGAAGGATTAAACACATTGGGAATAAATATGTTTTGATTATTAATAATAGGCACCCGTATAGTGTCGGTATCCAAACAACCGTTTTTATTGATGGCCCAAAGTACGGCCGTAAAAACATTATCTTGTATATATGTATGTGTCACCTTAATATCTTTAGAATTCAATAATGGTGATTTATCTCCAAAATCCCATCTTAAAGAATCATAATTTACTGAATTTTGCGTAAAATCTACAGGTTGATTGATGTATGCATTGGGAGAAACACTTGAAATAATGGCTTTTGGTGCTGCACCCAGAAACTGGTCTATGGTTGCGGTTTGTACATTACAAGCATTTGAAACTTGTACAGAGAACTTCACATAGTCTGCATCACTATCTAGTGAACTGTAGACGATCGAATCTTTAGTATCACCTGTAATGCGATCCGTAGGAATTTGCAAAGTACCCACACCATCGGTAGTCCATTTTACAGTATAATCAGGTGTACCTTTGTTAATTGAAACCAAAAGCTTTACAGGTTGACCTTTACAAGTACCTGAGAGAGTTGGCAGTATGCTTTCTATGCTGTCTTTCGAAGCGACAGCTATAGAATCTGCATTCACACAGCCCATATCGCTCGTCAAAACGACTTTATAAAGTCCCGCAGCGTCTAATAACTGACTATTACTTATGTTTGAGTTCGATACACCGTCTTTAAACCATGCAAAATCTAAATTCAAGCCTGCATTCCGAGGGAAATTAGCAGAAGCTAAAGCGGTTTTTCCATTACACAATACGGTATCTGCGCCAAGGACAACATAAGGTGCTTGATGTACTTCAAACAAATGGGATGCAGTTGCACTTTCACAAAGATTTTTATCTACAACTTTAAGCTTTAATGTATATGACGTACCAACAGCATTAGGAGCCAAAACAACGCCTGCCGTATCACTTGCAGCAAAGCCTATACTCTGGCCAGATGGTTCCGTCCAAATGTATCTATAAGGCAACTCGCCACCAGAAACTAATGAGTGTAATACGTAAGACTGCTTTTCACAAAAATCCTTTTGCGCCGAGATAGACACCAATGGATTTGTACCAACTTTAATCGTAACAGTATCTTTGAGTTTACAATTATAGTTATCAGTTACTGTAAGTATGTATCTAGTAGTGTCAGCCACCTTTGTAGGAGTCAACTTAGGTGCATTTCGAGTAGGATCATCCAATAATGGCGCTAGTCTATCCCACAAATAAGTATAACTCGTGCTACCAGACGCCACTACAGGCTTAGCAGTAATGTTTGTTCCTTGACAAATAGTTGTATCGTTTTGTCCTCCAGAGATCTGAAAACTATTCACATTGATCTTAACGGAATCAATACTTGAACAGCCAATACTATCTTTTACACTTAACCTAATGTTAATGGTTTTATCAGCACTAAATACCTGAGGATTATTATTGGAGAAAGCAATGTTATCATCCGCATTACGCCATTCAAATCTATACTTAGGCAACTTGGCGTATGGTTTCCCGCCAGTAGCGCTTCCCCTCAAAATCAAATCTGTTTTAGGACATACCGTGGTATCCTTACTTGGCAAATCTATCTTTGCTATAGGCGGCGCCCCTACTCCTACCATAGTCGAATCAAAAGCCGAACAACCATTCCCCCCCTTTACCTTAACCCTATATTGTGTAGTAACTAAAGGTGACACTACTTTTGTGTCTCCAAGTGTAGAATCTGATTTCTGTGACAGATTATACCAAGTAAATAGGTAGGGGCCATTATTTGCCGGTGGAGCCACTGCTGCTTTTAGGGTAATATTCGAATTATTCCCTCCGCACAAACCTGTATCTGGCGTAGCTAAGACCAATGGAAAGGGCTTCACTTTTACATTAAAAGAAGTACTGTCCTTACAACCGTTAGGGTTATATACGGTAGACGACATACCCTGTACAACTGTAACTTTCACATCCCCTTGTGTCACAATTTTTGCTGTTGATTTCTTTTTGGAATCAGCACCTATTTGAACAATTTGATCCGTTACAGCATAAATAACATTGGAAGGTTTCCAAGTATAATTCATTTCATTGGCTCCAACCGTTTTTGATTGGATAGAAGAAGCTTTAAGTGTATCACCAACACAAACTGAGGTATCCCTGATCGGTTCCATACCTAATAAGTTATTGACAAAAACCCTAGTATCACCCAATTCATATCTACAACCTTCTGCATCTTTCACCTGAATATTCAAGATAAAATTGATAAATGATGTTGTACTTGGCAATAATTTAGATCTGTCTAACTTTATTCTAAATTCCCCAGTCGTATTCACAAGAGGTGTAGCAAATAATTTAACGGCACTAAGCCTGTATGTATTAATTCCTGTTAGTGGAGGAGACGACACCAACTTTATATCCAACTCTTGATCTAAACAATACTTATTTTGTATACTTAAAACAGGACTTGTTTTTAATGTATGCACTGAGTCTACGATATAAATACTATCCCTGTAAACAGATCCGCATTTATTGGGCAAACTATCTCTTAATTCATTGATGTAAAGACCTGGCTTACTTATTGAAATACCTCCATTTACTGTAACACTTGTAATTGTAGAATCTTTAGGTTTAGATGACAATATATCCTTAAATATCCATTTACTATAGGTATAAGGACCTAAACATTTATTAACATAAGTCATGTTGTCTTTAAAATCAGACGTACAAACATATATGGTATTTGTTTTACTAACTTTCCTGATTGCTCCTACATTTGCTGTACCCGAACTTCCATTGTCCCGATCTGAGACATAAAAAGTTTTGGAATCAGCCCCAAAAGCAATGGCTGTAGGCTTTGTAAAAGTAGCAATATGGGCATCGCCATCCGTATTCCCTGGCGAAGAGCTCCCCAAGCCCACAATAGTAGTTACGCGACCGTATTTATCTATTTTTTTGATATCATTATTATTCCCGTCTGCAACAAATACTTGACCTTGCTTGTTGACTGCTAGCCCCCAAGGCTTGTCATATCTCGCTGAGAGTGCGGCCACAGGATCTGTTTCGACAGGTGGTACATCACCATTTGCCTTAAATGCGCCGCTGTACAATGTCGCTGTAGTATCTCCCCTATTGATTTTTCGGATCACATTATTGATATCTTCCGAGATCACCAACCCTTGATTGCTCAATGCGATTCCCCATGGATAATCGAATTTCGCAACCTTCGGTTTACCATCTACAGCCCCCTGTTGGCCAGAAAAGCCCGTATAAGTAACCACACTATAGTAGTATTTATTAAAAACAGGACTTAGTTTACGAATGGCATTATTAAGGTTATCGGTCACATATACATTACCATAAGGATCTACTTCCAAATGGGTGGGCTTGTTAAACATCGCAAAAGCCCCCTCTCCATCTTTAAATCCAAAAAAACCAGCCCCTCCAGCAATTGCATAGACCTTGTTTTTTGTTACATCATACTTTGAAATGTAATTGCCGCCCAAATTGCATATGAAAAGATTCCCCTTACCATCAAAGGCAATACTTGAAGGGTAATTCAGCTTAGTTTGACTAGGCGCCAAACTATCTGTGTATCCAGGAGTTCCATCTCCAATAAAATCGGAAAGTACACCGGTCTTGATATTATATTTTTTGATCTTATGATTTGTACCATCGGCTATAAACAGCTCACCATTGCGAAATACTACGTCCAAAGGCTTATTGAGAAGACCTACAATATTTGGTAAGGTACTTACAGTATACCGATCAATATCGATCTCATTACCAGTAACGTTATTGGTAAGTGAATAACAACCTTGAGGAGCATCCTTTATGATGATATTCTTTTCAAAAGATTTGGTGCAGGTAGGAGAGTTTTTGTCAGCAATCGTAAACACATATTTATAAGATGCATTAGCAGTCAATTGAGTCGTGGTATCTGCAGGATTATTGGTATTCCATGACTTTAGGTACTTTACCGCATCTCCTGCTGGAGAGAATATCGCTAAGAGCCTAGCTGTTTTGCCCGCACAAATGGTATCATACACATCCAAATTTTGAATAGTGATATTAGGATAAGTACTGGAGGCCCTCGACAATCTCAGCGTATCCTTCTTAATACACCCACTCATATCAACGGTCTGCACCGTTATATCAGAGATTGAACCAGTCATTTGATTAACGTTAATATAGTCCTGCGTGTTAGGAACCGCTACCGCAACATTGTCCCTATTCCAGGTAAATAACTTAAACGGCCCATTTTTTACATTAATCTTTAAGTTCTGATCACAAAAACTAAGATCATTGCCCAGATTAGGTTTTAACCCGTCCACGACTTTAACCACTTTAAACAATGTTTGACTACACTGCCCAGACCTATAGGTACAATAAACTGTAAAAGTGCCAGCTTTTACAGGATTAAAAACATATTTTTTCACCCCAGATACCATTATCGAATCCAGAACAGCTTTGTCACTGCAAAATATCTTACCTGCACACTGAATAGGTTCTATCGTATCTTTTATACCATTTAAACAATATACAGAATCTAGTCTTTTAAAAGCCTTATCAGCCCAATCATCTACTGCAATACGTACAATCCTATCATTTCTATAGTCAGCCACATCAATAAAACCTTTCGTATAAAGTGATATGGCTTGGGGCTCATCAAATGTTTCATTAGTACTTCCTGCGGCACCAGTAGGATCACCAGCAAATCGAGTGACTGTCATTGTATTAGTAAGCTGATTTACTCTGAGTATCCAATTGTTTGTCGGTTCTACAACATACACGTTACCATCACAATCAGCCACAGCAGCACTTGGCCTATAGAGAATTGCTAGAGATGTATCAACATTTATAAGCGAAGCAGGATCCGAAACTTTTCTGACTTTACCCGCTAATGTAATTACTTTACCAGCCTTCAAATCAATTCTACGTACCATGTTATTGCCGTTGTCAGCAACATACAAATAATTACCCGATACTGAAATATGTTGAGGAGACTTAAAAGTTGCAGAAGCCGTGGGACCATTCACCGGAACTGTAGAGGTATTCCCTCCTGCGACCAAAAAAGATTTATAATTACCTGATTTTAATTCAATACCACTTATTCTATTTCCACCCACTTCAGAAACATAAAGAGTATCCTCTGTGATGTTCAGTGCAACACCAAATACATAATTAAATCGAGAAACACCTAAATTGCCATAAACGGTAGCACTATTACTAGAACCACAAGTTACTGGCAAATTGCGTAGTACTCCTCCGATTGTTTTAACAATTCCAGATTTCTGTATCATGATAATAGACTGGGTACCTCCATCAGCAACAAAGAGATCGCCAAGACTATTACCAACAACGCCTATGGGTTGACAAAAGCCTGGTCTGTTCAATACCACAGGATCATAAATATTACCATCCTTAGCTGTCAAAGGCAGGATGGTGTCTCCAGCGTATACAGACTTAACACCAAAAGTATCAATCTTAAAAATAACGCGATTTTCAGATGAAGAAACAAATATCTCACCTTGGCAATTGGTGTAAATCCCGTTAGGCTTTGGTATAGTTAACTTTGAAAGTACGTTACTGACACTAGCTTTACAAGGAACAGGATCCACTATCAAAGTTTGTGCAGAAATCTGCCCTTTACAAGAACCGTTTGTAAGTATTGGAGTTTTGTACTCGATCACATGAGTACCGGCACCCGCCAATTTCGGATTAAATACCCAAGAATTAATAAGTGCACTATAAGAAACACCTGGCCCCGAAAAAGTTCCTCCAGGAGTATTAGGGATTAATTTCCTACTAAAACCAGCTACGCAGTATGTATCAGTAACATTGTTAAAACTCGAATCACAACAAGTGCCTACAGCTATGGATTTAGTTACTGTAGTGTCAGGACATGGAATGGTGTTCCTGTAAGTGATAGATATTTTGTCATTATTAATAAAATCCGTACCTGCTACCAAATCGGTAAATATACCGTCTGATGAGCTCTTGGTTAAGACTGAAGTTCCATTTCTAGTAACACGCAAGGTATAACCTGTCCCCTTTGCGTTTGTAGCTACTTTTAGCTTTACCCCAGGGCAAAGCTTCTCTGCAGATAAAAACAGGGGGGATTTGATTTTAGGAACGGAACCGTTAAAATCTACGAATGAAACATTTGAAGACACATCATTAGTAAGATCCCAGGTACGAATAAAAACCTGAAAACTACCTGATACATCAAATGGTATATCAAATTTGTTTGTACAACTTTTTAAAGGATAGGCTATAACACCAAGAGTATCATTGTTGACGTTTTGTAAATTATAAGGACTAAGGGTATTCGAGGTATTTCTTTTAATGGAATATACACTTCTGTTAGAACTGGGATGAGATATCTGCGCAGCACTATAATAATTACCCGACAATGGATTGCTTACATCATATCTACTCACCTTTACAATCCTTCCATTGTCGATATCGACCGATGACTCATCTAGTTTTACAACAAACTGAGCAGCACCAAATGTAGGTGCTGGATTGGGAAAATTCGTAAAAGTAAGTACATAACTAATGTAAAGAGAGTCACTTTTTATCCTAGGAACGATACTTACCTTGAACCCCTGCGAAAATGAGTTAGCAATAAGTAGGACACTCAATAATAGAAATACTAACTTCTTCATATCTATGATGTAATTTCAAAGCTGATTTCAACAAATTTATTCATATTCCCAGTGAATTCCAAGATTGAATAATTGGTTATACGTAAAAGTAAAAAAAAAGGTCATCTCACGATGACCTTTATATGATTGAAACTAAATCATTTATACTTTTATCTCAACATCAACACCACTTGGCAACTCCAATTTCATGAGTGCATCAACTGTTTTTGAAGAAGTTGAATAGATATCAACTAATCTTTTATAAGTGCAAAGTTGAAACTGTTCTCTCGCTTTTTTATTCACGTGCGGTGAACGCAACACTGTATATTTTTGCTTCTCAGTTGGCAAAGGAATCGGACCATTAACGATGGCTCCAGTAGCCTTTACTGCTCTCACAATCTTCTCAGAAGATTTATCAACCAGATTGTGATCGTATGATTTTAATTTTATTCTTATTTTCTGATTCATTTTCTTAGTAATTATGCCTTAACAGCTCCTTTAATTTTAGCAACCACAGCATCCGCAATGTTGTTTGGTACTTGCTCATAGTGAGAGAAAGTTAATGAAGCGGAAGCTCTACCTGATGATATGGTTCTCAAATCAGTGATATATCCGAACAATTCAGACAATGCCACATCAGCTTTGATAATCTGTCCACCAATTTTTGCATCCATACCTTTCATCAAACCTCTTCTGCGGTTCAAGTCACCTGTAATTGGACCTGTATATTCTTCTGGAGTTACTACTTCAACGTTCATGATAGGCTCCAACAAAACTGGTCCTGCAAGCTTACCCGCTTCTTTGAAACCCATTTTAGCTGCCAATTCGAATGATAAAGCATCAGAATCGACATCGTGGAATGAACCGTGGAATAATCTAACTTTAAAGTCTGTAACTGGGAAACCAGCCAAGCTACCGTTATTTAAACATTCTTTGAAGCCTTTTTCAATAGCAGGAATAAATTCTCTTGGAATCACACCACCTACGATCTCGTTTACAAACTGTAGACCTGTATGACCTTCATCTGCAGGGCTTAATTCGAATACGATATCTGCAAATTTACCACGACCACCAGTTTGTTTTTTGTAAACTTCTCTGTGCTCAACTTTCTTAGTAAATCTCTCTCTGTAAGCAACTTGAGGAGCACCTTGGTTGATTTCCACACCAAACTCACGCTTCATACGATCGATGATGATCTCTAAGTGAAGCTCACCCATACCTCTCAATACAGTTTGACCTGTCTCTTGATCAGTCTCTACTTTGAGTGTTGGATCTTCCTCTATTAATTTAGTGATCGCATTTGAGAATTTATCAATATCAGCTTGTTTCTTAGGCTCAATTGCATACCCGATAACTGGATCAGGGAATACCATTGACTCAAGGACGATTTTTGATTTCTCATCGCAAAGTGTATCACCAGTTTTGATATCCTTAAAACCTACAACCGCAGCAATATCACCAGCAGATAATCTCTCGATCAAATTTTGCTTGTTAGCATGCATTTGGAAGATACGAGATATCCTTTCTTTGTTGCCAGAACGTGTATTGAATACATAAGAACCAGACTCTAATACTCCTGAGTAAGCTCTTACGAAACACAGTCTACCAACGTATGGATCTGTTGCGATTTTGAATGCCAAGGCAGCAAATGGATCCTTTTCAGAAGGTTGTCTTAATACCTCTGCACCAGAATCAGGATCCGTACCCTTAATGCTTTCTTTGTCTAATGGCGATGGTAACAAAGCCATTACATAGTCCAACATTGTCTGAACGCCTTTGTTTTTGAAAGACGATCCACAAGTCATTGGAACTATTTTCATAT
Source organism: uncultured Cytophagales bacterium (assembly GCA_945957555.1). Lineage (GTDB taxonomy): Bacteria > Bacteroidota > Bacteroidia > Cytophagales > UBA9547 > CAMFLX01. The sequence continues at coordinate 6,583 of CAMFLX010000024.1, read as the reverse complement.
CAATTACCGCTTTTCTCAAAGCCACTAAGATTTCATCTTCAGATATAGAGTTTGGATCTTCGAAGAATTTTTCCATCAAAGAATCATCATACTCTGCTACTGCTTCAAGAAGTTTTTCTCTGTAGTGTAATGCATCTTCCATTACATCATCAGGGATTGGAATTTCGGTAAAGGTCATACCTTTATCGTGCTCATTCCAAGATATACCCTTGAAGTTTATAAGATCAACAACTCCTTTGAATTGGTCTTCATTACCAATTGGTATTTGAAGAGGCACTGCATAGCTTCCAAGCATTTCTTTTACTTGCTTGCAAACATTTAGGAAATCAGCACCTTGTCTGTCCATTTTATTGACAAAACCAATACGAGGAACGTTGTAGTTATTAGCTAAACGCCAGTTAGTCTCAGATTGTGGTTCAACACCATCAACTGCACTAAATAAAAATACAAGTCCATCAAGAACACGTAATGAACGGTTTACCTCCACAGTAAAGTCAACGTGACCAGGAGTATCGATGATATTCACATGGTAAGGCTGGCTTCTGTAGTTCCAAGTTACTGTAGTTGCAGCAGAAGTAATGGTAATACCCCTTTCCTGCTCCTGCTCCATCCAGTCCATGGTAGCAGCTCCGTCATGCACCTCACCTATTTTGTGAGATACACCTGAATAATATAGGATACGCTCAGTTGTTGTTGTTTTACCTGCATCAATGTGAGCAGCAATACCTATATTTCTTGTATATTTTAAATCGCGAGCCATTATAATGTCTTCTTAATTATATTTTAAAATGAGAGAATGCTTTGTTAGCCTCAGCCATCCTGTGAGTATCGTCTTTCTTCTTAACAGCAGCACCTTCACCTTTCGATGCAGATATGATCTCATTAGCGAGTTTCTCCACCATGGTCTTATCACCTCTGGTTCTTGCATACTGAATCATCCATTTAATACCCAATGCTACTTTTCTACCAGGTCTAACTTCTGTAGGAACTTGGAAGTTCGCACCACCAACCCTTCTACTTTTAACTTCGACAGACGGCATAACATTGTTAAGACCTTTTTGCCAAATCTCTAAACCATTTTCACTGGTCTTTTTCTCTACAAGCTCAATAGCTGAATAGAATATCTCGTAAGCAGTACTTTTTTTACCATCGTACATTAGACTGTTTACAAATTTTGTCACCAATGTATCTTTAAACTTTGGATCTGGAAGAACGTATCTTTTCTTCGGTTTAGCTTTTCTCATTTTTTATAGCTAAGATTTATTTTTATTTCTTTTTACCTTTTGCTGGTGCTCCTTTTGTTGCTCCTTTAGCCTCTTGTCCTGGCTTAGGGCGCTTAGCACCATATTTAGAACGACTTTGTCTACGACCATTAACTCCAGCTGTATCTAGAGCACCACGTACGATGTGATAACGCACACCTGGAAGATCTTTCACCCTACCACCTCTAATCAAAACGATTGAGTGTTCTTGCAAGTTATGGCCTTCTCCTGGGATATAGGCGTTCACTTCTTTACTGTTCGACAAACGAACCCTTGCCACCTTTCTCAAGGCAGAGTTTGGCTTCTTTGGAGTAGTAGTATATACCCTAGTACATACACCACGTTTTTGCGGACTCGAATCGAGTGCCGGAGATTTCGACTTAAAAGTTAACTTCTCTCTTCCTTTTCTTACTAATTGCTGTATAGTAGGCATTTATTAATGCGTTTAGTATTCTTCCAATTTTGGGACTGCAAAATTAGAGAATAAATTATTAATTACAAACTTTATTTTTATTTTTTATGCTTCGCCAACTGGACCACCAAAATTCATTGGGAAATTAGGAAAATCGTCCATAGAATTAATTTCCCCAAAATTCTCCTCGAATTTTTTAATATTGTCTTTCAGTGCTGACAAAAACCTTTTTGCGTGCTCTGGAGTAATTACTATCCTAGATTTTACTTTAGCCTTAGGTACCCCAGGCATCATTCTAATAAAATCAATTACAAACTCAGTATTCGAATGAGAGATCATTGCTAAATTAGCATAAATGCCCTCCGCAATTTCCTCGCTCAACTCAATGTTGATTTGATTTTGATCCACTTTATTCTCTGCCATAGTATAAAAGATTAGTCGCTCTGCTTCATGGCAGAACGACTAATTATTAAATATTAACTTTGGAACTCTCTTTTCCTTGCTGATTCCCTGAAAGATTCCTTTGAAGCAATGGCTGCATCATATTCCTCTTGTGAACCCACAATGATATCACCGTATTGTCTCAACCCTGTACCAGCAGGAATTAAGTGTCCGACGATTACGTTTTCCTTCAACCCTAGTAAGTAATCAGCTTTTCCACGAACTGCTGCTTCACTCAATACTTTAGTTGTTTCTTGGAAAGAAGCCGCGGAAATAAAGCTTTCTGTACCTAAAGATGCTTGAGTAATACCTTGTAACGTAGGTCTTGATACTGCAGCTTCTGCGTCTCTTACCTCAACCAACTTCATATCCTTTCTTTTCAAGTTAGAATTCTCGTCTCTGAGTCTTCTTGCAGAAATGATCTGACCAGGCTTTAAGATATTAGAATCTCCAGAGTCTAAAACCACCTTTTTGTCCAAGATACTATCGTTTTCTTCCCTGAAAGAGAATTTATCCACCACCTGTCCTGTCATAAAGTTAGTGTCACCTGGTTCGATAATCTCAACTTTCTGCATCATTTGACGTACGATGACCTCAATGTGCTTATCGTTAATTTTCACACCTTGCAAACGATAAACTTCCTGAATCTCATTTACTAAGTACTCCTGAACCGCGGTAGGTCCTTTGATCGATAGAATATCGTTTGGCGTAATAGCTCCGTCTGTAAGAGCCATACCAGCTTTGATAAAGTCATTATCTTGTACAAGGATGAATTTCGAAAGAGGTACCATATACTTCTTTTTCACGCCATCTCTTGACTCGATGAAGATCTCTCTGTTACCCCTCTTGATGCCACCGTAACTTACGACTCCATCAATTTCGGTTACAACTGCAGGGTTTGAAGGATTCCTTGCTTCAAACAATTCCGTTACCCTTGGAAGACCACCCGTGATATCGTTGGTTTTACCAACCATCCTAGGAATCTTAGCCAAGATCTGGCCAGCTTTAATCTTATCGTTGTCCTCAACAACCAAGTGAGCCCCGATTGGTAAGTTATAAGTTTTCGCTTCACCTTTCGTACTTGAAAGTATAATAGCAGGGTTCTTCGATTTGTCTTTGCTCTCGATGATTACCTTCTCTCTGTGCCCAGTTTGCTCATCGAACTCATCTTTGTAAGTCATACCATCTTCGATTGACTCAAAAAGAACGGTAGAATCAAAATCTGCCAAGATAACTGCGTTATAAGGATCCCAGAAACAGATCTCGTCACCTTTTACTACTTTTTGTCCTTCCTTTACTTTTAGATAAGAACCGTAAGGTACGTGGTTACTGATCAATATTTTACCATCCTTATCCACAATCTTAATCTCTCCAGAACGTCCAGAAACAATAGTAAGTTTTTCTCCTTCGGTTCCAGTAGTGATTACTGTTCTGATTTCTTCAAATTGAATAAAACCTTCAAATTTCGCTTTGATAGATGCATCAACAGCAATGTTAGATGCTGTACCACCTACGTGGAATGTACGTAATGTAAGCTGCGTTCCTGGTTCACCAATTGACTGAGCTGCAATTACACCTACCGCTTCACCTGGCTGAACCATTTTAGCTCTAGCCAAGTTACGACCGTAACATTTTGCACATACTCCTCTTTTTGTCTCACAAGTAAGTACCGATCTGATCTCCACCGTTTCAATACTTGTAGCGTCGATTCTCTTAGCTATTTCTTCAGTGATTTCAGTACCACTCTCCAACAACAATTCATTAGTTAATGGATCATGTACATCATGTACAGATACACGACCCAAAATTCTATCTGACAATGGTTCTACAATATCTTCATTATCTTTTAGTGCAGAAACCTGAATACCTCTTAATGTACCACAATCTGCTTCGTTAATGATTACATCTTGAGCTACGTCCACCAAACGACGAGTCAAATAACCCGCATCTGCTGTTTTCAAAGCCGTATCTGCTAGACCTTTTCTTGCTCCGTGTGTCGAAATAAAGTATTCTAGTACGTCAAGACCTTCACGGAAATTCGAAAGGATTGGGTTTTCTATGATCTCACCTACAGAGCCCTGAAGGTTTTTCTGTGGTTTTGCCATCAAACCTCTCATCCCACCCAACTGACGAATCTGCTCTCTAGAACCACGAGCACCAGAGTGCATCATCATGTAAATAGAGTTGAATCCTTGTTGATCGTTCTCCAGTTTAGTCATCAATGTCTCAGTGATTTTAGAATTCACACGAGTCCAGATATCGATAACTTGGTTATAACGCTCATTATCAGTAATAAGACCCATCAAATAGTTAGACCAAACTGCGTCCACATCTTGATTTGCTTGTGCAACTAGGGTTTCTTTATTTTCAGGAATCATGATATCAGAAAGACCAATGGACAACCCACCCTTATAAGCCATTTGGAATCCCAGTTCCTTAATATCATCCAAGAATTTAGCAGTTTTAGCTTGTCCAGCTTCCTTGTAAACTCTTGCAATAATCTGTTGCAATTTCTTTTTAGTCAAAAGTTCATCTACATAGCCAACTTCCAATGGGATAAATTGGTTAAATAGAACACGTCCTGCTACCGTTTCTATGATCTTCTCAACAAGTTCACCATTCTCTTTAATTATGGTTTTAACCTTAATATGAGCATGCTTTGAAATTTTACCTTCATTGATAGCAATAACAACCTCTTCTGCACCATAGAAAATCATGCCTTCTCCTGGAACTGGCACTTCAGGTGTACTCTTACGTCCTTTGGTCACATAGTAGAGACCAAGAACCATGTCCTGAGATGGTACAGTAATTGGGGCACCATTCGCAGGGTTCAAGATGTTATGAGATGCCAACATTAAAACCGAAGCCTCCAAAATAGCCTCATGACCTAGTGGTACGTGTACCGCCATTTGATCACCATCAAAATCGGCGTTAAACGCGGTACAAGTTAAAGGGTGCAATTGAATTGCTTTACCTTCTATAAGTCTTGGCTGAAAAGCCTGAATACCTAATCTGTGAAGTGTAGGAGCACGGTTAAGCATAATAGGGTGTCCTTTAAGAACGTTCTCAAGAATATCCCATACTACCGAATCTTTTCTGTCAACAATTTTCTTCGCAGATTTAACAGTCTTAACGATGCCTCTTTCGATCAGTTTCCTGATGATAAATGGCTTAAATAGCTCGGCTGCCATTTCTTTTGGCAATCCACACTCGTGCATTTTTAATTCAGGACCTACTACGATAACCGAACGACCAGAGTAATCGACACGTTTACCAAGCAAGTTTTGACGGAAACGACCTTGCTTACCTTTCAACATGTCTGAAAGTGATTTCAATGCCCTGTTTCCTTCTGCTCTTACTGCGTTAACTTTTCTCGAGTTATCGAATAATGAATCAACCGCTTCTTGAAGCATACGTTTCTCATTACGGAGAATTACCTCTGGAGCTTTGATTTCTATCAATCTCTTCAAACGATTATTCCTAATAATCACCCTTCTGTATAAATCGTTCAAATCCGAAGTAGCAAACCTACCTCCATCCAATGGAACTAGAGGTCTCAATTCAGGAGGAATAACTGGCACCATTTTGATGACCATCCACTCTGGTTTATTCTCCACACGAGTTTGTGCATCACGGAATGCCTCAACAACTTTCAAACGCTTTAAAGCATCTTGTTTTTTCTGCTGTGATGTATCATTAGCCGCAGAGTGACGAAGTTGGTATGACAATTCATCAAGGTTTGTTCTTGACAAAAGCATCTCCAAAGCATCAGCACCCATTTTCGCTATAAATTTATTTGGATCAGAATCATCCAACAATTGATTCTCTCTAGGCAACTTGTCTAAAATATCCAAATATTCATCCTCAGTCAAGAAATCATTTTGTCTTACTTGATCCTCTGCTTTGATACCTGGTTGAATAACCACATATCTTTCATAATAAATGATCTGATCAAGCTTTTTGGTAGGCAGTCCTAACAAATAACCAATCTTGTTCGGCAATGACCTGAAATACCAAATGTGAGCCACAGGAACTACGAGTTCAATGTGCCCCATTCTTTCCCTACGAACCTTCTTTTCAGTAACTTCAACACCACATCTGTCGCAGATGATACCTTTATATCTAATTCTTTTGTACTTGCCGCAATGACATTCCCAATCTTTAACAGGACCGAAAATCCTTTCACAGAACAAACCTCCCATCTCAGGCTTGTAAGTTCTATAATTGATCGTTTCCGGCTGAGTAACCTCACCAAATGACGAATCCAAGATAGATTCAGGAGAAGCCAAACTAATGGTTATCCTAGTGAAGTCTTGATTGATTTTTTTGTTTTTTCTAAATGACATTTCTTAATTGAGTTTTATGTCTTTATTAATGAAAGAAGGGTAGGACACTTTTAATGTCCTACCTGAAAAATTTAGTCTAAAGTGATTTCAAGGGCCAATCCTCTCAATTCATGAATCAATAC